>CALCSH010000088.1 GCA_937893815.1 uncultured Anaerolineae bacterium
AGGACTTACGCAACTCGATAAAAAATACCCCTATTCTCGGGCATTCTCTTGTACAAGTGCGTAAGTCCTATATAGTTTGATGAACAATGGGCCAGTGGCAGCAAATCTGTTGTCGCTGGCCTTGTTTTTTGGGGCAAATAAAACACGCGCAAGATAAACACATCACAACCAACTTCCAAATAAATAGTCTTCCATAGCGAATCTACGTGTGACTGTTTGGGTCTTTAGGAACTGCCGGGGTAGTTGTCCAGAGATCCGACTGTTTTAAATTTTATCCTGCTCATGAGCAGTGGTAAAATTGCATGCTCTGAAATCCACTTTGGCAAGGAAATAGGCATGCAATCTCAAGAGAAAGTTCATTTTGTTGACCCGCGCGACACCATCGAGGCGCATCTACCAGATGGACGCGTGTTATCTGGCCCGCGCCGCGCGACGGCTGGTATCTTCCTTGATGCGATTCAGGATGAATTCAATGTGCCGATTGTCGGCGCTGTGATCAACGGTCAATTGCGCGAGTTAACCTTCCCGCTCGATTCTGATGCCGATATGCGCCCGATTACATTGCATGATGCAGATGGCATGCGCTTCTATCGCCGCTCGTTGACATTTGTGCTGGAAAAAGCATTTCACGAACTCTTCCCTCACGCCATTTTATCCATTGATCACTCGATCGCTTCTGGCGGTTATTTTTGCCAGGTATTCAACAGCCCCCAACTGGACGAAGAGCAACTCAGCAATCTAGAGAAAAGCATGCGAGAAATCGTGGAGAAAAATCTCCCATTCATTCGTGAACAGGTTCCTTTGGCCGAAGCGATTGCCTACTTTACGCAAAAAGGCTACCACGATAAAATTCAACTCCTCAATCACCGAAAAAAAGATTATCTGATCCTGTATAACCTGAACGGGCATCGTGACTATCATCATGGCTATATGGTGCCCTCCAGCGGTTATCTGAAATGGTTTAAAATCACTCCTATGGGGGATGGATTTGTGATGCGTTTTCCGCGCCGTCATCGCCCCACAGAAATCTTGCCACTGCCCGATTTCAGTACACTCCTCCATACGTTTCGTCAATATGGCGACTGGTTGCAACGCCTGGAGATCGACAATGTCGGTACTCTCAATCAGGCAATTTATGAGAATCGCACCCGCGAGCTAATTCTGGTATCAGAGGCGCTCCACGAAGGCCGTATCGCAGAAATTGCCAGCCAGATCGCGCAGAAAATTGATCAGATACGCGTCATCTTAATCGCCGGGCCATCCTCTTCGGGAAAAACAACGTTTTCGAAGCGGCTTAGCATCCAACTGCTGGCACGCGGCATTTCGCCATTTCCACTAGAGATGGATAATTACTTTGTCGATCGAGATTTGACCCCGCGCGATGAAAATGGGGAATTTGATTTTGAAACCATCAAGGCAGTTAACACCCAAAGGCTAGGAGAAGATCTTAAAAAACTCACCGCCGGGGAGCGCGTCCAACTACCACATTTTGATTTCAAATCAGGGGTCAGCAGCCCCGGAGAACTCATCCAACTCGCCCCAGGGCAAATCGTTATTCTGGAGGGCATCCATGGGCTGAATCCAGAATTGGTCTCCAATATTCCACCGGAGCAAATTTTTCGTATTTATGCATCGGCCCTCACCCAGCTCAATCTGGATTGGCATAACCGCGTCTCCACAACCGATACACGCCTGATCCGCCGTATTGTGCGAGATGCCCGCGAGCGCGGCTATACGGCACAGGATACGATCGCCCGCTGGGAATCGGTGCGCCGCGGCGAAAAACGGTATATATTCCCGTACCAAAATAACGCCGATGCTATGTTCAATTCGGCCATGGTTTATGAATTGGCAGCGCTCAAACCACTCGCCGAGCCGGTTTTACGACAAGTTCCGCATGGCACCCCGGAACATATTGAAGCCAAACGGCTCTTAACTCTGCTTGAATGGTTCTTGCCCATCGAAAGCGAATTTATTCCAGATAATTCCCTGTTACGAGAATTCATCGGTTCATCCATCCTAAAAGATTTTAAGATTTGGAAACGTTAATAGTTTGAACATCAGTAAGGATTAACTATGACCTGGGAAAATAAGCTCATGCGCACGGTTCGCTGCCGAAATCTACAAACCCGCGGCACGCTTGCCAACTTGCTGACAGCGATCGCCGATGAAGGCGGCGTTGTTGGCGCCATCCAGTTGATCAAAGAAAGCTCCCGAGCGGTCGTGCGAGACATAACAATTTACGCAGACGACGAATTGCAACTGACCAGCATTTTAGCTGTCATGGAAGAAAATCCCGGCACGCGTATTTTGGAAGTGCGCGACGATGTACTGGAACTCCACCGACAGGGGAAAATTGCCATCTGTAGCCGATACAGTATTGATGATTTGTATACCATGCGGAGAGTTTACACCCCGGGTGTGGCCGAAGTGTGTCTGAAGATCGCCAAAGATGTAAAATTGGCGCGCACGTATACAGCCATCAGTCATCTGGTAGCGATTGTGACGGACGGAACGGCGATTCTGGGGCTGGGTGATATTGGTCCCGTGGCGGGGATGCCGGTTATGGAGGGGAAAGCCATGTTGATGGAGTCGTTGGTTGGCTTATCAGGGGTTCCAATTCTGCTCGATACCAAAGATGCCGACGAGATTGTAGAGACAGTCGCCAATATTGCTCCCACCTTTGCCGCCATTCAACTGGAAGACATTTCCGCGCCGCGCTGCTTTGAGATTGAAACCCGCTTGCAAGAGCGGCTCAATATCCCGGTGATGCACGACGACCAACACGGAACCGCCGTGGTGACGATTGCCGCCCTGACAAACGCCTGCCACCACGCGAAGATAGATCTCAAGCAAGCCGTAATCGGGCAGATCGGCCTCGGAGCTGCAGGCCTTGCCACCTGCAAGATGCTCATGAGCCATACTGGCAACCCCGTGGTCGGAGCAGATCTGTCACACGAAGCGCTCTCCCGCCTGGAAGCGTTCGGCGGAAAACCTTCTACTCTGAATGAAATTATGGCGCAGGCCGATATTGTTATCGCCACAACCGGGGCACCCGGCTTAATTAAACCTGAAATGGTGCGCGCTGGCCAAATCATCCTGGCGCTCTCAAATCCATATCCCGAAATTGCACCCAATGATGCGATTGCTGCAGGTGCAGCTTTCGCCGCCGATGGCACTTCCGTCAATAATGTTTTGGGTTTTCCGGGCATTTTGCGGGGTTCAGTCGATGCTCAAGTTCCATATATCAGCCAAAAAATGTATTTAGCCGCGGCAAAGACGATCGCAGAACTGGCCATCGGCGACGAACTTGTGCCCAATCCCCTGGATAAAAATGTTCATCGGGCGGTTGCTCGTGCTGTCGTTGAACAAGCTATTAAGGAAGGACTTTGCAAAGCTGAGTTTGTAACTTATGTAGAGGATTAATGGAATGACTACAAACGAATTCAAAGTTCGCCGCGCACAGCGAGAAAAGAAACTGCGCATCCAGCGCATCGTGTTGGTTGCCGTACTGATTATCTCAACCCTACTCATCCTTTATGGCAGTCGCACACGCATGACAAAATCTACGATTACCTTAGGAGAAAATATGACGCAAACTACATCAGGCCTGCACTATGAAGATATTGCGCTCGGCTCAGGCCCGGCAGCACAATCTGGCGATCAGGTTCAGGTTCACTACACTGGATGGCTGGAAGACGGCACGAAGTTCGATTCATCTTTGGACCGTAATCAACCCTTTGGATTTCCGCTCGGCGCCGGGCGTGTGATTCAAGGATGGGATGAGGGGGTTGCCGGTATGCAAGTTGGCGGCACGAGGCGGCTGGTAATTCCCCCCGAATTAGGCTATGGCGCGCGCGGCGCGGGAGGGGCGATTCCACCCAATGCGACCCTAATCTTTGAGGTTGAACTTCTCGCCATCAACCCCTAAACCCCAAAAAGGTGAGGCGCACTTCGGAAGT
>CALCSH010000089.1 GCA_937893815.1 uncultured Anaerolineae bacterium
CCCCCCCCATATATTCCGGCGGACATCTCCGTCATCGGCTTTTTGCAGTAGAGTCTTCTATGCAAATAATTTCTTCACTTTATAGATGCCATCGACCAGCCGGTCAACCTCTTCAAGCGTATTATAAACGTAAAAACTGGCTCGTGCAGTCGCAGTGATGCCAAACTTATCATGCAGAGGCATGGCACAGTGATGACCGGCACGCACGGCGATTCCGTCAGTATCCAATACCTGCGAAATGTCGTGGGCATGAGCTTCAGGCAACGTAAACGAGGCCACACCGCCTTTGTGTTCTGCCGCCGGGCCAAAAACTTTCACACCAGGGATCTCTTCCAGGCGTTCCAACGCGTAGTGGATAATTTTCTGCTCGTGCCTTTCTACCGCTTCCATACCCAAATTGGCGAGATAATCGACCGCCGCGCCAAAGCCAATCGCTTCGGCAATCGCCGGAGTACCGGCTTCAAATTTATAGGGCAACGTATTGCTCTGGAAAGAACGCAATTCAACGCGCCGAATCATATCGCCGCCGCCGAGGAAGGGCGGCATGGCTTCGAGCAGTGATTTTCGGCCGTAGAGAATTCCGATCCCGCTGGGGCCAAGCATTTTATGCGCAGAAAATGCCACAAAATCGGCGTCCAGCGCACGCACATTCACAGGGAGATGCGGTACCGATTGAGCACCATCGACCAGCGTAAGCGCGCCCGCCGCATGCGCCATACGGATGATCTCCGCCGCGGGGTTGATCGTACCGAGCACATTGGACATCTGCGCGAAGGCCACCATCTTGGGTTCAAGCTTGAGCAGGCTGGTATATTCATCCAAATCGAGCAAACCCTCGGCGGTAACCGGAATGAATTCCAGGCGCAGATTGCGCTCCTGGGCCAGCATTTGCCAGGGGACCAGGTTGGAGTGATGTTCCATCTCGGTGAGGATGACGATATCGCCGGGATTGAGATTGGCTCGCCCCCAGGATTGTGTCACCAGGTTGATCGATTCTGTGGTGTTGCGGGTGAAAATCAACTCTCTGGGGCTGGGCGCACCAATGAAGGCGGCTATCCGCTCGCGGGCTAATTCATAGGCTGCGGTGGATTCCTCCGCCAGGGCGTGAATCCCGCGGTGAATATTTGCATTCGAGTGCCGGTAAAATTCATCCATCGCATCAATCACCTGCCGCGGTTTCTGGCTGGTGGCAGTCGAATCGAGATAAATTAGCGGCACGCCGGGATGCACATCCCGACGCAATATTGGAAAATCGCTCCTGATTTTTTGCACATCAAAGGCAGCGATCGGTTGCTCAAGTACACTCATGGTGATTGTTTCCAATAAGAAAGAATGTGGCTCTTTTTAGCCACATTCGTGTGTTTCTTAGTCGCCCGCGCGGCTCCTCTTTTTGGGATGGCGAATATTTCCAGAGTCTTTCGGGCACCATAAAACGTGATCGGGAACCATCCATCCATTTGTCAAATAGACATTTTCATGGAATTGAACCGCGACCAACTTGTGATCTACTTGTACAACAACGCCAACTAGCCAATCACGTATGCGGTCTTTTCTGTCGTCTTCATGGTCACACAAAACTTCGACCATATCGCCAACATCGTACTCACGCTTAGCATTGGGAGGAGCGGAAAAAGGTAAACTTGCCAATTCAACCTCCAAAAATAAGAAATTTTGCCCGATGTAACTACCACTGACAATAAACTACGTATTATACGGCAAAACTGCTCGTTGTGCCGCCCATTTTTTCTAGAATTGCTTCCTGAAATCGCTCGCGCACGCCATCGAAAGGAATACGCTGCATAATCGGGTCAAAGAAGCCATCTACAACCAGACGCTCTGCCTGCTCGTTTGGGATACCGCGGCTGCGAAGATAGAAAACCAGTTCGGGGTCAATTTTGCCCACGGTTGCGCCGTGTGTGCAGCGCACATCATCGGCAAGAATTTCAAGCCCGGGGATTGAATCGGCACGCGCTCGGTCGCTCAATATCAGATTGCGGTTGGCCTGATAGCCATCGGTCTGCTGTGCACCGGGAGCGACATAAATCATCCCCTGCCATACCGAACGGCTCTCGCCTTTGAGTGCGCCTTTGAAAAGCAGATCGCTGGTGGTGTGCGGGGCGTGATGATTTTGCTGTGTATCGTGATCAAGATGCTGCTGTCCATCGGTAAAATAGAAACCCGACATACGCCCATTCGCGCCATTCCCGGCTAAATCCAGATCGGAGAAATTCTTGGTCAGGTGAGTACCAATGGCACCGAAAATCCAGTCGATATTGCCGTCTTGTTCTACATGGGCGCGTTCGTGGGTGAAATTCCACACGTTATCCCCCAACGATTGCAATTCGACAAAGCGTAAATTTGCACCCATACCCACATACAACTCTACCAGCCCACCGTGCAGGGTTTGCCCAGGCACATCCTTTGGGGAGGCTACTTCATGAACATAGGTCAGGGAAGCGCCTTCTTCAAGCCAGATTATCAGGTGAGAAAAATGCGCCAAATCTTCACCTGCTGCCCACACCAGGCTGTGCAGAGGTTGATCAATCTGCACGCCGCGCGGTACGTAAACAAAAACGCCATTGGGTGTCAAGGCCGCAGTCAGGGCGGCAAATTTTCCTTCAGTTGGATCCACAACCTTGCCCAGCGCTTTACCAAAGGCTTGCGGATACTGGCGGGAGGCGGTTTCAAAATCAGTGAAGATCACGCCTTTGGGTGCGGATTCTGCATCGAAATCCTTGTGCATCCCGCCAGGGAGTAGCGTAATCTGGCCACCGTGTTGATCGCTAACGAGCGACTTCAATAGCCTTTCGGGGATGGCGGGCAAATCCATATAGGCTTCCGCAACAGGCAATTGAAAATCATTGTTCAGACCGCGAATATCGGTTCGCCGCCAGGGTTCGTCTTTGGTGGTCGGGTACGGCAGTTTTTCAAACGCATCCCAGGCACGCACGCGGAAATCAGCAAGAATGCCGCCGTCATCGCCAAGACCCATCATCTCACGCGTGAAGTGGAAACCTTCGAATTGCGACCTGCGTCGCTGAGTTCTTGTTACTACTTTCTTCATTGTCATATTCAATTCCCGTAAAAGCGTTGGCAAGTTCTACGTTTGAACGTTTAAACATGCCAACCTGAAACTTTCTACCCGATTGATCCTGCCATTTGTAGTTGTATCAGCCGATTCATTTCGATGGCGTATTCCATGGGCAGTTCTTTGACTAATGGTTCAATGAAGCCCGAAACGATCATCGTTGTGGCTTCTTCCGCGGTCAGGCCGCGGCTCATCAGATAGAATAACTGCTCTTCACCGATTTTCGAAACCGAGGCTTCGTGCCCGATATTGACATCGTCGTCATCGATTTCGATATACGGATAGGTATCGGAGCGCGATCCCGGATCGAGCAATAAGGCATCACAAACCACGTTCGAGCGAACATCTCCCATACCTTCATGTACTTTGAGCAAGCCGCGGTACGATGCTCGCCCGCCATCTTTGCTGATCGATTTCGATACGATCTTACTGCTGGTGTGTGGGGCAAAGTGGACAACTTTACCGCCAGTATCCTGATGCTGTCCTTTGCCAGCGAATGCCATCGAAAGAATTTCGCCATGCGCGCCCGGCCCCATCAAATAACATGATGGGTATTTCATAGTCAGTTTAGAACCCAGATTGGCATCTACCCATTCCATGGTGCCGTTCTCTTCGACGATGGCACGCTGGGTTACCAGGTTATAAACATTATTCGACCAGTTCTGAATGGTGGTATAGCGTACGCGAGCATTTTTCTTGATGATGATCTCGATCACGCCGCTGTGGAAAGAATCGGTCGTATACTGCGGGGCGGTACAGCCTTCCACATAGTGAACCTGAGAACCCTCATCCGCAATAATCAGACTGCGTTCAAACTGACCGATATTGGCAATATTCAGACGGAAATAGGCCTGCAAGGGCAGATCAACTTTCACTCCCGGGGGAATATACACAAAAGAACCACCCGACCAGACCGCGCTGTTGAGCGCCGCCAGCTTATTATCCTCAATCGGAATTACGGTGCTAAAGTACTGTCGAAAAAGATCAGGATGCTGACGCAAACCTTCTTCGATGCTCAGAAAAATGACGCCTTTTTTTTCGAGGTGCTCCTGAATGCTATGGTAGACCATTTCGGATTCATATTGCGCACCTACGCCGGCTAGAAATTTCTGCTCGGCTTCAGGAATACCCAACTTGTCAAAGGTGTCCTTGATGCTATCCGGGATATCATCCCAGGATTTACCCTCCCCCTCTGATGGCCGGACGTAATAGTAAATATTTTCCAAATCAAGTTTGGAAATATCGCCCCCCCAGGTGGGCATCGGACGCTGTTCGTAATGCGCTAAGGCGCGTAAACGAAAATCCAGCATCCACTGTGGTTCGCCTTTCATAGCCGATATTTGCTCAACAACATTTCGACTCAACCCCTTGCCGGTGTTATACACAGAAACATCGGGGTCACTAAATCCATACTTGTAATCGCCAATACCTTCTAAAAGTTGATTATCTGAACTCATGATTTCTCCAGTTGGGAAGTTAGATCGTTGGGTAGTTGAGCAAAAAGCACTCACTCCCACAAACTAAAAAACTACACAGCTACCGAACTATACTTCTCGCGCACCCAATCGTACCCTTGCTCTTCAAGCTGAAGAGCCAATTCGGGGCCGCCCGATTCAACCACACGCCCATCGAGCATTACATGCACATAATCAGGCTTGATATAGTTCAAAATCCGCTGGTAGTGTGTAATCACCAACGCGCCAAATTCGCTGCTCCGCAAGGCATTCACACCTTCAGAAACAATCCGCAAGGCATCAATATCAAGGCCAGAGTCAGTTTCGTCAAGAATAGCAATTTCTGGTTGCAGCGTCGCCATTTGTAAAATTTCTGCACGCTTCTTCTCGCCGCCCGAAAAACCTTCGTTCAGGTACCGTCCTGCAAAAGCATGATCCATTTTCAATAGATCCATGCGCTCTTTGAGCATGGTGCGGAACTGGGGAATCTGTATACCCTTATCTTCGGGGTCAGCCGCTTTGCGGTGGGCATTGATCGCCGTGCGCAAGAAATTCGCTACGGTCACGCCCGGGATGGAAACCGGATACTGAAAGGCCAGAAACAACCCCAGGTGAGACCGCTCATCCGGTTCCAGTTCCAGAATATTTTTGCCTTTAAACCATACTTCCCCGCCAGTAACATCGTAGCTGGGATGTCCCATCAACGAATAGGCCAGGGTAGATTTGCCGGTGCCATTCGGGCCCATAATGGCATGAATTTCGCCCTGACTCACAGTCAGGTTTAGCCCTTTAAGAATTTCATTTCCCGCAACGTTTACGTGCAGGTCTTTGATGACCAACTCAGACATAAAATTTACTCCTCAATCAACATGTTTCTTGTGTATTCCATGTCGAAATCTACTTAGTAACTGAACGGGCGGTATTATAGCATGCGGGTTTATTTAGGTCAATATTTCAGATAAATTTCATATAAATTATTGACACCCTGTTTTGCGGATGGTATACTGCGAGAATAGAGGTACTGCCCTAATGTCAACTACACGCGACAAAGTTCTCCAAACCCTGCTCACCCGCCAACGCTGTACTATTAATGAGCTAGCGGATGCGGTAGGGATCAACCCGATTTCAGTTCGCCACCATGTGAACAAGCTGGAGGCCAGCGGCCTGGTTTCTGCAGAAGAAGAACGGCATGGTGTAGGACGGCCGCGCCTGGTTTATTTTCTGACTGAAAAAGGTATGGAGCGATTCCCAAGCCGCTACCTCAAACTGACTGTGAGGCTGCTCAAACAACTCAAAGAGACATTACCTGCCCCGATGGTAGGAGAACTTTTTTCCCAGATGGCCAATGATCTGGCTGCCGATTATGCCGGCGAAATGGATATCAGCTCGCTCCCTATGGACGAACGTCTGAACCTGGTACAAAATGTACTGAGCACGGAAGGGTTCAATGTCGAATGGGAACAAAAGGATGATGGCTATCATATTCGCGAAGTGAGTTGCCCTTACCTGCATGTAGGGCAATCCCACCCTGAGATTTGCGCAGTCGATGAAACTTTAATTTCGAATATGCTAAACGTACCCATTGAGAAAGTCACGTGCATCTTACATGGGGATTCGTTCTGTACCTATATTGTCCCAAAACTAGCCACAACCGAATAGGAATTTGAGAGAAAAGCATGAGTGCAATCCGCCCCCGACCCAAATGGCATATTGAAGAAACGCATCCAGGCCTATTTCCGCCCGTGGATGAAGCATTCCGACAGGTTATTGATCCGGAGATTGGCCTCAATATCATGGAACTCGGCCTGATCCGAGACGTGATCATCAACGAAGAAGACAAAGCCCATGTGATGATGATTATGACAACTCCCTTCTGCCCATATGCTCCTGCGCTGCTCGAAAGTGCGCGCACCAAAGCTGCTGAAGCCCTTGAGCGGGAAACCACCATCGAAATGGGCATGGAATATTGGGACCCGAGCTATATGGAAGATGGAGTCGGCGCAGATTGGGGATTATTTTAAATAACGAAAATTTTTCACCAAGACCCTGAAGGTTTTAAAAACCTTCAGGGTCTTTTTTTGCCCACAGATCAGTACTTCACAAAATAAATTCTTTATGTTATCCTTGCACGGCTTTCCGCCCCTAAACGCATTCGCGGCGTTAGGGGCAAATCCCATGGAAAGGAGGTAATTATGCGCGAATACGAACTCGTCTTCATCATCCATCCCGACCTGGACGAAAACGCCAGCAATGACGTTTTAGAAAAGGTTAAGAATTGGATCACCGAAGCAGGGGGCACCATCAACAAAGTTGACCCTTGGGGAAAAAGGAAGTTGGCCTATCCTATTCGAAAACAGAGTAACGGCCAGTATTTCTTGCTCACTATCCAAATCGCCCCCAGCTTTGTAACTGAGCTAGAACGCAATTTAAGATTCCAAGAATCTGTTATGCGTTTTATGGTAACTGCCATCGAAGAGTAGGACTTTCGCAAAGAACCGGAAATAGGGTTAACCCCTTGTTCTCCGGGTTTTTCGTCTGGTCCAAAAAGAAACATAGGAGGCTGAGATGAGCCGGGGCTTAAACAAAGTCATGATCATTGGTCATCTGGGGCGCGACCCTGAAATGCGTTATACGCCATCGGGTCGGCCTGTCACCACCTTTAGTGTAGCTACCAACCGAGGTTGGACAACTGCCGAGGGTGAGCGTCGAACAGACACAGAATGGTTCAATGTGGTCGCCTGGAATAAACTTGCCGAAATCTGCAATCAATACCTGACCAAAGGTCAGCAAGTTTATATTGAAGGGCGTTTACAAACTCGCCGATGGGAAGATTCCAATGGAACCCGCCATACATCGGTTGAAGTAGTAGCCAATGAAATGACCATGCTCGGCGATCGCCGTGGAAACGATGAAATCGATGACGAAGAACCCATCGAGGATGAATTTCCCTTCTAGCCGCGGCGCAATCAGCATCTATCCATACCATCACTAATCAGGAGTACGAACAGTGAGTGCATTCCAAAAACGGCGTTATTTCAAGCCGAGAAACTGCCGGTTTTGCGCAGACAGCAAGACCAAGATCGATTATAAAGACACCGATCTGCTCCGCCAGTATGTCTACGAAGATGGAAAAATCCGTCCTCGTCGTCAGACCGGTACCTGCGCCAAACACCAGCGCGGCATCACCAAAGCGGTAAAGCGCGCCCGACATATTGCGCTGCTACCGTTTGTTGGCGAAATTCTGCGCTAAACGAACACGCATCAATGGGCATAGAGCATACCACTCTATGCCCTGATTCTTTATACAACCATCGCAGCGAAAAGATCAACCTCCCAACCATCAGGGGCTATTTTCACGCTGCACACCAACTACATCAGAGCTTACGACCATTCTC
Source organism: uncultured Anaerolineae bacterium (assembly GCA_937893815.1). GTDB lineage: Bacteria > Chloroflexota > Anaerolineae > Anaerolineales > UBA11858 > NIOZ-UU35. The sequence goes on from CALCSH010000089.1 coordinate 7,938, forward strand.
CAGGTGATGAAATTACCTCCCTGGTCAACGGCGTAAGACCGATTACAAAATAGAGGCTCTTTGAGACTTTGCGTGGAGGTTCCCAGATTTGGGGGTGTACCTTGCGAAATCTCAGAGACCCAAAATAGATTGAGTAAGCTATGGCAAAAGAGACTCGAAAACAGACCACACACAGCCGCAAGCACCTGGCTCGTGTCGAACGTGAAAATATCCAAAAGCGGATCATTATCATCGTATCCGCTGTTGTTGTCACTCTGGTTGTGCTGATTGCAATCTTTGGCGTGATCAAAGAGGGCGTTCTTACGCCCCGACAACCTGTTGTGACCGTTGGTGACTATAAAGCTACCCTGGAACAATTCCAGGCCCGGGTGCGCTACCAACGCTTCCAACTCGTCAATCAATACGCAAACTACTACAGTTTCTTGCAGAGCTTTAGCGACGAAAATACGCAAGCGTTAATTCAAAATAACTTGCAACAAATCCAATTTCAACTGGAACCGGTTTTCATTGGCACCAGTGTCATTGACGATATTGTCGCCGATTTACTGGTTCAACAAGAAGCGGAACTGCGCGGAATCACAGTGAGTGATGCGGAAGTTGACCAATTCATCGCGGAGAACTTCTTCTTGTATTATCCGGATGGGACACCTACCCCCGCCCCAACGCGAGTCTTGGCCCCCACTTCCACGCTTTCTCCGATGCAGTTGACTCTGGTTCCCCAGGAACCCACT
>CALCSH010000090.1 GCA_937893815.1 uncultured Anaerolineae bacterium
GGTGCTCCTATTTGGTTTTGCTGCGGGGACGCTCTCATTATATAAGTTCCAGACTCGCTTCAACCAGCGCGCCGGGCCACCTACGCCCTGACTATCCCAGGGGCCGCCTAAATCCCAGCGGGAGAAGAACATCAGGTAAGCACGGATCGTATCGGCGCCATACGCATCTACCAATTCGTCAGGGGCGATGACATTGCCGCGACTCTTGGACATTTTCTCGCCGTCTTCGCCCAGCACCATGCCCTGATTGCGCAACTGCGCCATCGGCTCGGGACCTTTCATTATACCCATATCCCGCCCGGCTTTGTGGAAAAAGCGCGTATAGATCAGATGCATGGTGGCATGTTCAATGCCGCCAGTATAAATATCCACAGGCATCCAGTAATCATATTCTTCGGGATCAAAGGGGCCTTTAGCATAATCCGGGCTGAGGTAACGCAAGTGATACCAGGATGAACACATAAACGTATCCATGGTATCCGTTTCACGCCGCCCTGCGCCGCCACACGCCGGGCAGGTGGTCTGGCTCCAGGTGGGGTGGAATTTCAGCGGGGACTCTCCCGTGGGTCGCCATTCCACATCTTCAGGCAACAACACCGGGAGTTGGTCATCGGGTACGGGAATCCAGCCGCATGAGTCACACCAAACCATGGGGATGGGCGCGCCCCAATACCGCTGGCGCGAGATCAACCAATCTCGCAAGCGGTAGTTAATCGATTCGTTGCCGATCCCTTTCTCTTCCAGCCATTCAATTACCGCGTTGATGCTGGGATTCTTGCGGCCCTTTTCATCGGTGACCGGGGTGCCATTAAACTCAGCACTGTTAACCATCACCCCAAAACCGATATAGGCTTCGGGCATTGTGGCGCCATCCAGTGGTTCACCATCTGGCTGGATGACCGGAATAATTTCGATATTAAATTTGCGCGCAAAGGCAAAGTCGCGCTCGTCGTGCGCCGGGACAGCCATAATTGCGCCGGTGCCATAGGTCATCAGGACATAATCCGCAATCCAGATCGGGATGCGAGCCTGATTAACGGGGTTGATGGCGTAGCCCCCGGTGAAGACGCCCGTTTTTTCTTTGTCGATCGCTTCACGTTCAATATCAGACTGGCGGGCAGCTTCGGCTTTATAGGCTTCAACCTGCTCCCGATATCCGCTGGTGGCAATTTTTTCAACCAAAGGATGTTCCGGTGCCAGCACCATGAAGGTTGCTCCCCACAAGGTATCGGGACGTGTGGTGAAGATTTCCATAGGATCGCCTTGCTCCGTGTGGAAAACTACCGATGCGCCTTCTGAGCGGCCGATCCAGTTGGTTTGCAAGGTCTGAACGCGTTCCGGCCAATCGATATGCGAAAAATCGAGTAATTCTTCGGCATAATTGGTCGTGCGGAAGAACCACTGATCGAGATCCTTCTTGATGACGGGTGTATCGCAACGCTCACAATGGCGGTCGTCACCCCACACTTGCTCACGCGCCAGGGTGGTATTACAGTTGGGGCAAAAATCCACCGGCGACATTTTGCGATACGCCAAACCGGCCTTGAACAGTTGCGAAAAATAGAATTGCGTCCAACGATAATATTTCGGGTCGGATGAAACAGCATCGCGCCGCCAATCCCACATGGCACCCATACTGCGCAGTTGGCCGCGCATACGATCAATATTGGCATAGGTCCACTCTTTGGGGTGGATATTGCGCTTGACAGCCGCATTTTCAGCCGGCAGGCCAAAAGAATCAAACCCAATCGGGAACATCACGTTGAAGCCGTTCATGCGTTTATAGCGCGCCCGAGCGTCACTGGGGGTCATGGCATACCAATGGCCAATGTGCAGGTCTCCCGAAGGATAAGGGAGCATAGTCAGGGCATAAAATTTGGGTTTGGAATGATCAATATCAGCCTGATACAGGCCATCTTTATCCCATCGAGCCTGCCATTTCGGCTCAATTTTTGCAGGGTTATATTTTTTCGTCATTGTCTACTCCACAATATACAACTATTTTTCCACGTGATCATCATTTTTCGAGATCATCAATTTTTCATCACACTGTTTTTTCTAGCGCAAGCGGGGCGTTATTTTTCAATTCACAGTGATGACTCTACTGCAAAAAGCCGATGACGGAGATGTCCGCCGGAATATATGGGGG
>CALCSH010000091.1 GCA_937893815.1 uncultured Anaerolineae bacterium
CACCCCCCTCGCTCGCCTGCTGGAAAATGAACTCCTCAGCCGCATACTCAAGAACACTGGCTATTTGCTGAGCGCTACTGGACTTTCTGCAGGGATGAGCGTTTTTCAGAGCATATTGGCTGGTCGCTTGTTAGGCCCGGCAAATTTTGGCGTTCTGGGCGCGATTACGCAGTTCACTAGCGTTACCAATCGTTTTGCTTCCTTTCGCATGAACGAATTGGTTGTGCGCTATGTGGGCAAATATCAGGAAGAGGGCGATATGTCTCGGGCGGCGGCTGTTTTCAAAACGGCAGCTCTCATGGAAAGTGCCGGTTCGTTACTGGCGATGGCGCTGATCTGGGTGCTGGCTCCCCTGGGGGCAAAGTTTTTCGCCCAGGATGCAGGTTTGGCGCGCTGGTTCCAACTCTATGGGCTGATTGTCCTCGCCAATCTTATTTTTGAAACTGCCAGCGGCCTGTTGCAAATCTTCGACCGCTTCCGTGTGATCGCCACGGCGACCGTGATACAGAGTGTCGTCACACTGGTGCTGATTGTGGGGATTTTCATTGCCAAAGGTGATCTGTTAGCTGTAATTGTCGCCTATATGGTTGGCAAAACAGCCTTTTCGCTATGGATTAGCCTCGCCGCCCTCGCTGAAGCCCGTCGACAGTGGGATGCGGGTTGGTGGCGGGTTCCCTTGCGCATCCTTGCATCCGAGCGTCGTAGCCTGTTGACCTTTGCATTCAGTACGAATCTCAGCAGTACCGTTAGCCTTGTGGCGAAAGATAGTGAAGTGTTGTGGGTGTCGGCCTTTTTAGGCCCGGCACAAGCTGGATATTATAAAACTGCACTGGCAATTACCAATATACTCCAACTACCTGTCAGCCCACTGCCAAAAGCCACATATCCCGAACTGGCGCGCGAGATCGCTCGTCGCAATTGGGAAAATGTGCGCTACGTTCTGCGTCAGGGTTCGCGTCTGGCGGCGGTCTATTCCATTCCGGTAATGCTGGTACTCGTTATTTTCGGCGAGTGGATTTTGAAAATCAGCTATGGCGCAGAATACGTGCCCGCCTATCCGGCGACAGTTGTGCTGGCGATTGGTTTCACCTTCGTTAATATTTTCTATTGGAACCGTGTGGCATTGCTTTCACTGGCACGTCCAGTTTTTCCCACGATTATTAATTTCATCGGCATGATTCTTAAAGTAGCAGCGATCTTTTTGCTGGCAGAGCATTTCAGCCCAGTGACCTTCGCTATATTGCTGGTGGCATACTACCTGTTTACCGTCGGTGCGGCGGTGTTGCGCGTCTTTTCTGATTTGCGTACGCGCCCCTTAAAAATATCCTGATGACCATGCGAAAACTATTTCCGAGAAATCGAAGTTGAAAATCTGCCTGATTGCCCCCACCTATCTACCTTCCCGCCGCGCCAACACCATCCAGACGATGAAAATGGCGCAGGCTTTCACCGCTCTGGGGCACGGTGTTCAGGTTGTTGTGCCCCAACCCCGCGCTGACCATCAGCCCGCACCCTGGGACGAACTCGCCAATCACTACGGTTTACAGCAGCGTTTCGTTGTGGATTGGCTGCCAGTAAATCCACGTTTACGCAGTTATGACTATGGTTTCAAGGCTGTACAATACGCTCGCCGCCAGAAAGCTGATTTGATTTTCACGCGCTTGCCGCAGGCTGCGGCTTTTGCCAGTTCTTTAGGGATGGCGACTATTTTTGAGATTCATGATCTCCCGCGTGGAACTCTCGGTCCCTGGCTTTTGCGTCGCTTCCTGAATGGGAGCGGCGCGCGGCGCCTGGTGGTGATTACGCAATCCCTGAGCGACGCTCTTTCCCAGGCGATTACCCCGCTGCCCGCCGCGCCCTTCACGCAGATTGCTCCCGATGGCGTTGATCTGGTGCGTTACGCAGATTTACCCGAAGCGGCGGCTGCCCGTGCCCAACTATCACTCCCCGATCAATTCACCGTGGGCTATACCGGCCATCTCTACGCCGGACGTGGCGGCGAGATGATCCTCAAGCTGGCTGCTCAACTGCCGGAGATGAACTTTCTGCTGGTTGGCGGCAATGCCGAAGATATCGCCCGGCTGCGCGGCAA
>CALCSH010000092.1 GCA_937893815.1 uncultured Anaerolineae bacterium
AGCGTTGACGATGAGAGTCTGGTCAATTTGGCGAATTAATGCCCGGTGGGTGTGACCGACGGCGCACAGCGCCGGGGGAGGAGTGATCAATGCCTGGATGGTCGCATCTGTCATTTCAGGATAAATACCCCTGCGATTGCTCTTCATCGATGCGTGCGTTCCTCGAAATTCGCCTGCCTCGGGGTAGCGCTGATGAAATTCATTGGGTAGCGCCTCGAGGGGGGCAACATCCTCATTGAGCTTTTGATATGTCCAATAGCTATAGCGAAACAACTCGAAGAGCGGCCCTGTACGCGGCGAATCGGGCAGACTATGCCAAATGACATATTCTTCATGATTGCCACGGAGCACTTGCCAGCCGCGTTCGGCTTTTTTATGTTGGATGAGTTGCCAGCATTCTACTGGTTTGGGTCCACGGTTGATAATATCGCCAGCCACCAGCACAAGGTCAGGCTGCCAGCGTTCAATATCATCGACAACGGCTGCAAGCGCGGGATAGTTGGCGTGAATGTCTGCGAGAACGGCGATTTTCATAAAATTTGCACCGGGGAACGACTTTCGTGTTAGTGTTGCCCGGATTCTTCTGCAGTAATTTCAACGTAATCCTGGGTGACTGTTTTTTCAGGTTGAGCGCCAAGGAAAGCTATCAGTTCTTCTGCCATTTTGGCTTTATTCTCGGCATCTCTCAGGCTCCAGGTGCGGCTTTTGATTTCAAGGAATGTGCCCAGGTCGGGCTGGTCAATGCGATCAAGATTGATATAGAACTCCGTTCCGCGGAATAGCACACGCCAACGCAAACGATCTTTCTCGATGAAGGTTTCAGCGCTGGGTTTGAAATACTCGCGGTAAAAACGCAGACTGTGTGGGGCCGGGGCAATATAGCGGCTGCGGGAAAGCAGTACATCACTGGGGAAATGGCGTTCGCTGGTTTTGCCGATCATCGTCAACCGATAGCGAACTTTGGTAATTTCGCCATCTTCGCCGATAAATTCATCTTCCCGGTAGCGCACTTGCCCTTGTTCCAGATCATCAAATTGGAAATAGGTGTCGAATTCGTGGTAGTGGCGCGTATGGAGAATTTCGATTTCAGGGCTGGAAATATTCTTGATAATATCTTGGCTGTCGGTGAGACGAACTTTCGCCTGTACTTCGAAGCTTTCTTGTTCAAGCGCGCCACCAATGGCGATCAGCTTTGAGAGTACAGATTGTTCGCGCTCGCGCAGGAATGCATCAATTTTTTCAGCGTATACCGCAGCTCGCGCAAGTAGTGGCGCTTCCTCCAGAGTTAGTAATTCGCGATTGCGCATCAGCCATTTTCCATTCACCATTAAATCGCTGACATCGGTACTTTTGGCAGCATAGATGAGTTGAGCATATATGCCTTCAGGATCCCTGCGGAAACGCGGTGCGTTGTGCAGTGGAGAAATATCTACCAGAATGAGATCGGCGCGTTTTCCGGGTTCGAGAGATCCGGTAATATCGCCCATGTGCATGGCTTGGGCACCGAGACGGGTAGCCATCAGCAGGGCGGTTTTGGCGGGTAGCACTGTTGGATCTCCCGAAATGCCTTTGGCGAGGAACGCCGCCAAACGCATTTCTTCAAACATATCCAAGTTGTTATTCGAGGCAGGCCCATCGGTGCCAATTCCAATATTCAGACCAATTTCCAGCATCGTCGCTACGGGCGCAACCCCCGAAGCGAGTTTGAGATTGGATGATGGATTGTGCGCGACACCAGCACCGTGATGGTGCAGGGTGTGGATTTCGCCATTATCGACATGCACGCAATGAGCGGCCAGTACTTTCGCATCGAAAAGATTTTGCTTTTTGGCGTAAGGAATTACCGGCATTCCGTGTTCTTCTTTGGAGGCTTCGACCTCTGTGAGAGTTTCAGCCAGGTGGGTGTGCAATGGAACATCGTGTTTGACGGCGATGGCTGCGGTAGCTTGCAAAATATCTTCGGTGCAGGTGTAAGGCGCATGAGGTGCGACGGATGGAACAATCAACGGGTGGCCTTTCCAGCGTTCGATGAAGCCATCCGCAGCTTCGAGCGATTGTTCGTACGAAGCCGCATCGGGAGCTGGGTATTTGAGAACGGTCTGGGCGCATAAGGCGCGCAAACCGGCCTCAGCTGTAGCTTTGGCAACTTCTTCTTCGAAGTAGTACATATCGGCGAAGCAAGTAACCCCTGAACGAATGGATTCGATACAAGCCAGCGAAGTGCCTAAATGCACAAATTCTGGCGAGACAAATTCTCGTTCTACGGGCATCATATACCCCAACAGCCATACATCCAGCCGCAGGTCATCGGCGAGGCCGCGTAGCAGCGTCATGGGGACGTGAGTATGCGCATTAACCAGGCCGGGCATGAGCACTTTGCCGCCACAATCGATGGTTTCATTTGCCGCATACTGAATTAGGAGTTCTTCTTCCAGGCCGATCGCGACAATTTTGTCGTCGCGGATTGCTACGGCGCCGGGTTCGTATTGGTGAAATTCACCGTCCATTGTAAGCACAATCGCGTTCGTAAGTAAAAAATTAACTTTTTGAGTCATAGATACCTTTCAAGCTGGCTACAGAATGGAAGATAAAAGCGTCAATTGTTGATTTTGCGTAAATGATCCAAGCAAAGGTTAACCGTCCAAAGCGGGGCCATCATAGGGGGACCGCCATAGGTGTGTTGGAAGGTTTTCTCATCATCGGGCGTGAGTAGAACAAGATGCATGGTTTGCATGGTTTCGCCGGGTTCTAGCATCACGCCGAGGCAAATCTCGGCATTATGGCTCTGACAGGCCATTTTTACGGCCTGAGGTAGATCTTCGGGTTTGGGTGGCGGCGACAGGATTTCTCCACCGGCGAAAATATCACTTTTCCCTGCTAGTCGGCGCAGTAATCTGCCATCGAGGTTGGCTTCAAC
>CALCSH010000093.1 GCA_937893815.1 uncultured Anaerolineae bacterium
GGGCAATGCTTCATCGGGCAGCGTTCCGGGGAAAATGACCCGACCGGATAATCCTAGGCTTTTTACCAAGGCATCCAACCCCTGCGCCGGACTTTTGGCATAGAGTTGTCCAATGATGATCAACGAGCCGCTGTATGAAACTTGCTCAAAGGCCCGGATTAATGCGCCAATATTATTTTTACGATCCATGCGTCCTACATGCAGTACATAATCCTGCGGAATGCCGTATTGCTGCCGGGTTTCCGCGACCACCCTCGGGGTGGGAGGTTGAAAGCGCCTCGCTATGGAAGGGTAGATCACACTGATTTTGGCAGGATCAACCCCAAAATGAGTGCGCACGTCCTGCGCGGTGTCCTCTGAAATCGCAATTACACGCCTGGCCTGTTTCAGTGATCGTGGCTGAATCCGCCGCCAATACCATGCATCCGTTTTTGGCACCAGTTCAGGGTAAATCAGCGTGGTTAGATCGTAGATGGTCACCAATGTGGGTCGCTGAGTCATCAATCCCAGGTTTTTTGCAAAGTGGATTAACTCACAATCTCGCTCCACCACGGGCAGAATCATTTGTGCCAGAATGCGGGCTATAAAACGATTTTCCACAGGCAGAATAACTTGTTGCAGGTTTCTTGCCAATAGACTGGGTTCGGGGCGCGTCAGCAGCACGCGGTAGCGATTGCGAGCGTCGATGGTAGTCAGGTTGCGCAGCAAATTGAGCGTAGCCGTGCGCCCGCCGCCATATTGATGAATACCGAGCGCCTCTATCAGAATATTCATGTAGGCTTTCTTGCCGCGGCGAAAATATCATTGCAGAAGATGGATTTGATAATGGGGAGGCGTGTCAGCAGTGTTTGGATGGCTCGCACGAGCGGGCTGGATTCGTTTACGAAGCTCTGCATATTCCGTAGCCAAACTCGTGGCTGGAATCCGTTATCGAGGAGAGTTTTTTGTAATTGGCGCGGATTCTGTTCATTGACATGCAGTCCAGCGTATGCCCAACGCTGGCGCGGGTTACGGGGCAAGTTGTGGCCGCGTAGTATTTGAATCTGGCGGTAAATTGGATAACCCCAGCGGTAGTACCACACATTTGGCATGGTATGGATGATCAACTGTCCGCCGGGTATAAGCACGCGATAGGCATCAAGCAACACACGGTCAAGCTGCCTAGGTGTGAGATGCTCAACTACATCCAGCATAAAGATGGTATCAAATTGTGCTGCCGAGAACGGCAAACTTTGGGCATCTGCTTGCTGGAAGGCCACATTATGCGGCGTAGAAAGCAGGCGAGTGAGCTTCAGAGCTTCGGGGGCATAATCCAGCCCCCAGACCCGCGCACCCTGGCGGCTACAGTGCAAGGCGAGTTCGCCGCGCCCACAGCCGATATCCAGTACATACTGCCCGGCTTCGATTTGTGCCAAATCCAGCGGATAGGCCAGTCGTTTGGGTAAGCTTTCACCACGGCTTTGTGCGAATTCTTTGTATCCATTGCATTCATCGAGGTAATAATCTTGCGTGTAGGCATCAGGCGCGAGGATGTTGCATTTTGCCCTCACCCCATTCCCATCTCCCCCTGGGGTGTGGGGCTTTCGTAAAATCCAATTGAAATTTGGCACCAAAGGACGCAGAAACTTGCCCAGTTGCCGTGGAATCTTCATACCAACGCGCTCAGCGACATGATAATGGGCAGGATTCTGTAGCAATTTCGGTGTGTAATCATGAATTTCGAAACTTTGCCACAAACGGCGCACTTGTTTGTAGCTCATCGGGCGGATGTTGTAAGTGAGTCCGCGGTGCGTGATGCGCATATAGGCGTTGGCCACGCCGCGAGGCAGCCATGAGAGCAACGGCAGGTGGTAGTGCTCTTCGATGAGTGCGTAGCGGTTTGGCCCGCTGAAAAAGACCACGCCGCCCGGTTTGAGCACGCGCCGAATTTCGTCCGCCAGTTGAGTTGGATGACTTACATGCTCGTAAACTTGCGCACAGATGACGAGATCAAAGCGCTCATCGGGGAAGGGTAGCGCTTCACCCCTGGCGCAGATTCGCGGTGTGGCGTGAGTGAAATAGACGGGGCGTGCCGGGTCAATTCCGATAGCCGAGCGGAAATCGCCCGCGAATTCGCGCAGCATCGTGCCATCAGCACAACCCACATCCAGGCAGTGGATATGGCTCAAGTCTTTCCCTAGGAAATTGTGCAGCACAGCCAGAATTTTAGCGGCCTTGCGCTGTCGCTGAGATAATATCTGTGCCGCGTTTTGGTTTTGCCTTTTTGTGCTCATGATTGGCTTGGAAGTGAACTTGCCGCGAAGAAGCTGTCGAGTTCTCGGGCGACGTGTTGCCAGGTGTGATATTGAATTACATGCTGCCGTGCCGCATCTCCCAATTGGGCGCGTGCCTGCGGATTTTGTAATAGCAGCCGCATTTTTTGGGCCAGCGCCTTTGCATCGCCAGGAGGGCACAGCAGGCCGTTAACTGCATCCGCTATGACCATTTCCACACCACCGATCTGGCTGGCGATCACGGGCAGGCCGCAGCTCATCGCTTCTAACAGCACGGTTGGCAGGCCGTCGCGGTTTCCACTCTGGTCGGGGCGAGATGGCAGTACAAAAATATCGACCTGGGCCAAAAAGCTGGGCGTTTCATTCCAGGGAATTTGTCCTGTAAAAATCACCGAGTTTTGAATACCCAGCTGCAGTGCTAATATTTGTAATTCGTTGCGCTGTACGCCTTCGCCGCCGATGATGATACGTACCGCAGGAAATTCAGAAGCCAGTTCTGCCCAGGCCCGTAGCAGCACAGCAAAGCCTTTTTTGGGTACCAGCCGTCCAAGTGTTGCTACAATCCGATTACCTTGCGGCAAGTTGTAGTTTGCCCTCAAACTGCCATCCCTTGCTTGTGGTTGGAAACGCTTCACGTCCACACC
>CALCSH010000094.1 GCA_937893815.1 uncultured Anaerolineae bacterium
CGGCACCTGCTCTATCACCGGCATCGAGTAGCAATTCACCCGCCGTATCAAAATGCTGAATAGCAAGTTCGGGTTGATGAGTGTGTTGATATTGCCCGGCTAAACGATAATGCAGCATGGCGTGAGCAGGCTGATCTTCCAATACTTGATTAAGAAATGCAATCAACACCTCGGTTTGGCCGGAATTCGCCATTGTAGCGATATATTGATCGATGGCAACCAATGCCTGTTCGGATTCCTGAAGGTTAAACAATAAACTCACCAAGCCCTGGTAAGCTTCACCATCATCGGGGCGCAAGTTGCAAATCTGTTTATAGAGTTTGACCGCCTGACGCCAATTCAGGCTTTGGGTTTCCAAATCTGCTACACGGTGCAGAATACGCGCCTGCCAATGATCGCTATTTTCAGACTGAGCCGTAAGTCGCAATGCCTTGACGTATACCTGTCGGGCATTATTGATTTCAGCCAAACTATAGTGCACATCTGCAAGCTGCAGGTATTCTTCAATCGCATCATCAATTTGCCCCCAATCAATCAGATGATCAATCAGCTGCACACGCGAAGGAATATCCATAGGAATCATTTCAACAACGCGGCGCAACATAGCAATAGCCCGATGCGATTCACCCCGCACACTATAGGCGCGCGCCACAACAATAAATTTCTGTGCCGCTTCTGTTAACAAGTCTTTCGAGAGCAATAATTCGCCCAGCACAATATGCAATGGCAAATACGTTGGAGCGTGTTGCAAGGCGAATAATATTTCTTCCAACGCTGCACCAAGATGTCCTGCGCGTACCAAACTGCGCACGTTGCTCATAGTGACAATGACATCACTGCTGCTGGATTCCAATATGATTTCTGCCAGAGGAATGGGCGGAGTGCTGCTATCTTGCTCTCCCAATTGACGGCGTGCATTGCTGAGATGCTCACGCCAGTTTGGGCGCACCAAAAGCTCGGTGACATTCTCACACAATTGTTTCTGACGCTTTTCATCCTTCTCACTCGAGAACACTTCAATGATCGGTTCATAAAGCTCGTGGAGATCATCTGCGTGCTCTGGCAGAACAACTTGTGCGTCTGCAAAGCGAAGCGCTTCCAGAAAGCGCATGGCCGCTTTTTTATATTTTCCGCGTTCGTACCAAATCGATCCCAATAGCAATCGCGCCCCTAGTGAGAATTCAACATTAGAAACCGATTTTTCCAAATTCCGAACCGCACTCTCAGAGTGATCGGCTTCGGCCTGAATACTTCCCAGGCTGAAATATGCCGCTGGCGCATCCAGCCCTGATGAAATTGCGCCCTTTAACTCCTCCGCCGCCTGATGATATTCACCACGAGATTGCAACTCAACGGCTACCCCCAGGTGCAGCATAATTCTGGCCTGATCGGCGTTTTTCGCGAATACCGGGCTTGTGCCACTCACAATATCCTTCAACCCTTGGCGTTTGACCGCCGGATTCGAATCATCACCTGATTGTTCAAAGAATAAACGTGCCAGACTACTCAATGCCGCATAGCGTGCTTCTTCAATTGGATTATCACTTTTATGATTGGGTTCACTCGATTTGACAGGCTCGGTCGACTGAATCGGGCTGGGTAATTTCCCAAAGGGGCCAGTACCCCCCTGTGGGCGCGCGGGCTTGGGGAGCATCGTACCTGCCCGCAGAATTGCCAACGCCTGCCGCGCTTCCCGACTTGTTTCATCGAGCTTTAACGCACGATTGGCGGCATCGAACGCTTTCTCAGGCTGACCGGCGTTCTGTAGCAAACTCGCCACATGTAGAAATTCGCGGATAGCTTGTGGTTTTCGTCCGCTTCGCTCATATACCAATGCCAGGCGAGAATGTGCCTGTAAGTTTTCTGGAAATAAAGCCACCGCCCGCGACCAGTTTTCGATGGCCTTATCAATATTTTTTTCCTTCAAGTACAACTCTGCAGCTCGCTCCGAAAATCGTGAAGCTTTTTGCACCTGTCCAAGACTTTCATAGAGCGTTGCCGATTTTTCCAACGGCACAGGATCATTTGGGGAAACTTCCGCAGCCCGCAAATAATATTTCAAGGATTTGTCATATTCAGACATATTCAAAAACGCCAATGCCAAACTCATCAGCGCTTTCGGGTCTTGAGGCTGGTCATCCAACGCCTGACTATAAAATGAGGCCGCGCGATCCCATTCTTGATCCCATGCGGCCGAATGGCCTAAATTCATAGCTTGCTTATAGCGTTGATCTTGTACACTCATAGATTTCTCGTTACGATTGAATATCCACAGGCTGCAACGCCCCCCAATTTACACCGGTGCGTGCATCTGTCTTCAATGGAATATCAAGGTGATATGCATATTCCATAGCTTCACGCGCCACCAATAAAACGGCTTCCACCTCATCTTGGGGACATTCTAACACCAATTCATCATGTACCTGAAGCAACATGTGCGACGATAGATTTTCTCGCTTCAGAGCGGCCGCCATACGCAGCATAGCAATTTTCATAATATCGGCAGCGGTACCCTGAATTGGCGCATTAATCGCTTCACGCTCTTCGCGGTTGCGCGTTTGTTGATTTTGCTGGCCTTGCAGACCCGGAAAATGGCGGCGGCGTCCCAACATGGTTTCAACATAGCCATTTTTGGTAGCAAACTCGCGGATCTGATCCAAGTATTTTTTTATGCCTGGGAATTTCTCAAAATACGCCTGAACAAAATTTTCGGCTTCCGCCAAGGTCAAATCTGTAGTGCGCGTCAGGCCAAATGGACTCATGCCATAGATCAGGCCAAAATTAATCGCCTTGGCATGTCGGCGCTGCGTGCGTGTGACTTTGTCCAATGGCACATCGTTGATGGCTGCCGCGGTTGTGGCATGGATATCTTGATCGCTGCGAAATGCATCCAGCATAGCTTTGTCTTGCGCCATATGTGCTGCGATACGCAGTTCAACCTGCGAATAATCAATTGCCAGCAGCACAGTACCGGGGGCGGCAATAAACGCTCCGCGCACGCGGCGGCCAAGCTCAGTGCGGATCGGGATATTCTGCAAATTGGGTTCGGAGGAAGCAATGCGACCCGTGCGGGATCCAGCCTGATTATAAGAAGTATGCACGCGCCCTGTATACGGGTTCACCTGTTGGGGCAGTGCCTCCACGTAGGTGGATTGCAGCTTCGATAATTCGCGATGCTCCAAGATGAGGCTCATCACCGGGTGGCGATCCCGTAACGATTCCAGCACGCCCGCCGCGGTGGAGTAGTATCCGCTGGATGTACGCCGTGAACCATCGGGCGGAGAAATTCCTAACTGATCAAAAAGTGCTTCCGATAATTGTTTGGGAGAATTTAGATTAAAAGGTTGCCCAACTTTTTGATAAACCTGCTCCGTAATTTCGCCCAGGCGATTCTCCAATTCCACAGACATTCGTGCCAGATACGGGGTGTCCAGCCCAATCCCAGCCATTTCCATCCCGGCCAGAACTTCTACTAAAGGCATTTCAAGATCGTTAAATAGTTTTTCTTCTTGAACCGCCTGTAGTTCTTCCGTCAGTTGCGGCATCAGGCGCAAGACAACCATCGCATCATCCGCTGCGTATGAGGCCGCATCGTTAATTGAGACCTCGGCCATACTGCGCTGTTTTTTTCCCTTGCCAATCAAAACTTCAATTTCGGTCATTTCGTGGCCTAACCGTACCCAGGCAAGACGCTTAAGGCCCAAATTGCGCAAAGCCGGGTTGATCAACCACTCAGCGATCATGCTATCAAAACTGAGCGGCGATACACGCAAGCCGTAGCGCGCCAGCATCACATAATCGTATTTGAGATTATGACCAATTTTCGCAATTTTCGGATGGGTTAGCGATGGCGTCAACGCTTCAATCACCACGTCCAGGGCGAGTTGCTGTCCCTGAAGATGCCCTACCGGAATATAGTATCCGTGAGCTTCATTCACCGCCAAAGAAATGCCCACCAGTTTTGCCTGCATCTGATCCGTGGAAGTTGTTTCGGTGTCAAAAGCGATCACGTCCGCATTTTCCAGCGTTTCGGCCAACGCTTGCAATAATGCGGGGGTATCCACAATCGTCACCTGAGAGCGATCGGTGTCAGCCTGTTTCAACTGCGTCTTTTGCGGTGCGTCGCCGAACAACGATAATTGCTGCCCTGCAACCGGAATCGAGTCTTCATACTGCGCTTGCATTGCCTCCACACGTTTAAGCAGGGAGTGAAATTCCAACTCCCGAAACGCAGTCCGGACTGCCTGCATACTAAAGTTCGCCGGGTGTGCTTTATCCAAATCCAGCGCGATTTCCAGATCAGTGACGATTGCGGCCAGTTTTTGACTCAAATAGGCATCATCGCGTCCTTGCTCCAATTTTGCACGGACGCCGGGTTTGAGTTCATCGAGGTGGGCAAAAACAGTATCCAGCGTTTGGTACTCAACCAATAAAGCCACCGCAGTCTTTTCCCCGATTCCCCTCACCCCAGGGATATTATCCGACGAATCGCCCATTAGAGCTTTTAAGTCCACCACCTGATCCGGACGGACGCCTAATTTCTCCACCACATCGGCGGCTAAATAATCTTTGGCATCCGCTAGAGAGCGACCTGGCAAATTGACGATAATGCGATCATCCACCAACTGCAATAAATCACGGTCACCCGTGAAGATTTTTACCCCCAAGCCTTGAGCTACAACAGCTTGTGCGACACTCCCCAGCACATCATCGGCTTCATAACCCATCACTTCCAAACGTGGGATATTGAACGCATCTACCAACTGGCGAATGCGGTCAATTTGCGTTCGAAGATCATCGGGCATCTTTTCGCGCGTACCCTTATAGTCGGGGTAAAGCTCATCACGAAAAGTTTTCCCCGTATCAAAAACCACAGCTAAATAATCTGGGGCTTCCTGTTCCAGAATTCGCAACAAAACGCTGGTAAAGCCATAGACCCCCGCGGTTGGCTCACCAGAACTGGTCATCCAACGGCTATCGGCCTGTCCACGAGTGAGGGCATAGTATGCGCGGTAAGCCAGCGCATGACCATCAATTAGATATAAAATAGGAGGCATGGGGATTAAGGAAAAACTTATTGCGCGCCCTGACGAGAGCGCACGTTGCTAATAAACTCTTGCACCATCTTGCGAGAGAATGGGTCGCGGCCATTGACGATCAAGTAATCGGAGGCCCAAAACTCGCCCGAAGGGTTTTCCCGTTCAAACCGAGGGAAATCGATAAAGATTCGCCGCGAAGTTTCCATCCGCAAATGATGCACCATCATTCCAGGCGAATCGTCCGGCGGCACAACCGCAATCCAGTGCAAATAGTCGGGTCGCAGCGCCAAATGTTCCAGCCGCCAGCCAAATGCCAGGCTCAACTGACGTACCCAAGTTGCCAGGTTATCGGCCAGATCGCCCACAAGGTGATGATGGGGCAAACGCGGCACTAGCACATTGGCATAGGTGAGGTTATGCAACGACGCCAAAGGCGGTTCGGGTTTCGCCGGGAAACTCGGGCTGGCCATCGCATCCTCATCTCTGTCGATTACTTCCACACACACATCCGTCTGAGCTTTGATCGTTGTGGGAAGTGTATCGCTGAGCGATGAAGGTGGCGGTGCTTTTTTAGGGATTTCCAGGACAGGACGAGGTTCTTCCTCCGCTTGGAGATTGAAAACTACGGACTCACGCTGAGGTTGGGGTGGCAATTCGGGAGGCTCGGCTTTGCCTTGGACATCCCATTCATACAACAAACCACTTGGTGGCGTATCTTCGTGAACGGCGATTGTCTCTGCCATCGATTCGCTATCCGATACGGGGATTTCCAGATTTTTCAGCAACTCGTCAAAGAAATCTTGCCGCCCACCGGCAATCATAGCCTGATCGGGACGCCAATCGCTGGGGATGGTTGGCAGTTCTTCGGCTGCAATATCATCAATGGCAAACGCATGTTGAGGTGTAGAATCCACTTCGAGGGCGGTCGGCATATCTTTCGGAGGACGAGATAGCTGCCGCGCCAGACTCCCCGCGTGCGTGCGCATCTCCGTAAACGGAGTTTCCGCTTCAAATGCCAATGCCAAAACATAATCATCCCCCAGGCTGGTGGCATACATCATAAATTCGCCGTTTGTGGATTCCAGACGCACGAAGCGAGCCAGATCGCTGCCACCATCGTGTGCCCAATAATGCCCCACCAGATGCGCCAGTTCTTCTGCCGCCGGTTGCGGAAGCTGACCAGCATAGGCCCACAGTTGGCTGCCTCGCGTAATCAATGCAGCCTGAGCCGCTGATTCCAGCGATAAGCGGGTGAGGTGCTGGGCCACCCGGTTGACATCTTGCAGCCATTCCGGCGCGGGAGCAGGGTTTTTCTCTTTATGGGGTATCGCCGATGGGAATATAGCTAGTTTTCTGGCTTCGGATGAGTTGTCGAACGATGTATTAGTATCGACCAGGCTGGCCAATGTATCGAGTAAATTGGGCAAATAAAACGGCATTGCTAACCAGCCATCAACGATCGACTGATAGAGGTCACTCTGCGGGTCGTTGGGTCCGGCGGGCATCCCCACAATGCGAATGGTGCTGCTTGCGCCGCGCATAGTAGCTACATAATCCATCGGATCTGGCATGGCGCCAAAATCGACAATTGCCAACTGGTAATCATCGATGCGCGTATGACCCAACCCCGCCTCAGCATGTTCTGCTAAATCGGCTCGATACAGGCCGGTTTCACCCAGTGCCTGTTGCATTAACTCTCCGAGACTACGAATGGAGGTAATAATGAGAACTCGAACAGCCATGTGAAGAGTGTATCATGTGCCATGCCGAGAAGCAAGCAGGGATCAAAGCAACACTGGGTTTTCGCACAATTGTGAGAAAACCGAAAAATGTTGCCGGTCAACCCTGATGCGGGGCGCCAGAATCGAGTCAAGCGGGTGTCAGTGTTAATTCAAGAGTAGTTATTTCTTGGTAGCCAGAGCATTCACAACTTCAAGAAATTCTTGCCATTCTTCTTCAAAGAAATGAACGGTTATATTGTTGAGTTCCAGTTGATAGGTGGTTTCGCCATCGGGTTCCTCAGCAGACCAAACGCCATAATTCTGGGTTTCAACCAGTGTCGTAATTTTGGGTTCAGGGTTTTCAGTTGCCATTTATTATTCCTTTTTCGCAATATGTTGGTTAGGGATGCTAACTATACCCCTTTTTTACGGAGTTCTCGCTGCAAAGGCGTAAGCCTGAACAGCTACGAATACATCTTATTTTCTACGGTGCTGGGAGCACATACCAGGGATTAACAAATCCGCCGTTGAGGCGCACTTCAAAATGCAAGTGCGGCCCCGTGGAATTTCCTGTACTGCCACCCAAACCAACCAACTGTCCTTGACGCACGCTCTGACCACAGCTCACATTAACGCTGCTCAGGTGCGCGTACAACGTCTGGTAGCCATTGCCATGATCGATAGCGATGGTGTAACCATAACCGCCAGCCGCCCAACCAGCGAACATCACCACGCCACTATCGGCAGCGACGACCGGGTCGCCAATTGTCAGGCCAATATCAATCGCCAGGTGCCCCGACCAATAGTCATTACCCGAGAGTGTGTGATTGCCCGTAGGCCAGAGGAACGCTCCGTTACCATACAGGCCATCGTACCCGCCGGTACAAGCTCCGCCACCATACACACCCGTCGAAACGCCTGCCGAACCGCGCGCAGGTACCGGAACAATCCATTGCTGAAAGGCACGCTGACCACCAGGGATCATCAACCACTCCAAGGCAGAAAGTTGAGGCTCCGCCAAATCCAGGCGGTTGGCTGTCCAGGTTGTTATCGCGTCCATGTTTACTTCAAAAACATTCGCGACGTTATCGAGCGTATCACCTTCCTGAACCTGGTAATAGACTCCATCGATGGGAGGAATTTTCAACACCATACCCGCAGTCAGCGAGTGCGGGTCATCTTTCAACACATCATAATTGGACCACAATACAGTCTCAGGTTCAATATTATACTCAGCAGCAATCGCGAAAACTGAATCACCCAAGCCGACCTCGTACTCAATCACTTCTGTGTGTGGGCGATTGGGGATGATCGTTTTCAGCACGGCAATCCGACGCAACACGGGTTGTGCTGTTCTGTCATCCAAAGCAGGCAACCGGGCGGGGGTGCCCGGCTCAGGGAGCACAATCACCGTCGGTGGGGGTGCACTGACCGCATCGGAAACACTCATGCGGTGCCAGCCCATCACAATGGCGACTCCGCACAAGGAGAAAGCAACCACCCAGGCCAGCCAATCCACCCAGCCGCGAGGTTTGATCTGCATCTTTCGTAAAATTGGGGGAATTCCGGCCAAACTATTCGTTCAGCGTCATCAAGAATTCTTGATTATTACTCGTATTTTTGAAACGATCCATAATCGCTTCTGTGGCTGTACCATTATCCATTCCTGCCCCATGCGGCGGGGATGCAATCATCTGATCATACATCCGGCGCATTAACCACACACGCGGCGTAATATCGGGGCCAAGCAGCAATTCCTCTCGCCGGGTCGATGAGCGGTTAATATCAATCGCCGGGAAAATGCGCCGCTCTTGCAACTGGCGCGAGAGATGTAACTCCATATTTCCCGTGCCCTTGAACTCTTCGTAGACCACATCATCCATGCGGGAGCCTGTATCAATCAAACAAGTCGCCACAATGGTCAAAGAACCGCCTTCTTCAATATTACGTGCCGCACCAAAGAAACGCTTCGGCGGGTACAATGCCGAGGGGTCAATACCACCCGATAAAGTGCGCCCCGAAGGTTGCACAACCAGATTATACGCCCGCGAGAGCCGCGTTATCGAATCCATGGCGATGAACACATCACGGCCCACTTCCACCAGACGCTTGGCGCGCTCAATTACCATCTCCGCCACACGCACATGCGAAGACACCGGCTCATCAAATGTAGAGGAGATTACCTCAGCATCTACAGAGCGATCCATATCAGTTACTTCTTCGGGGCGTTCACCAATCAAAGCCACGATCAAATACACTTCGGGATACTGACTCGAAATGGCGTTAATTACATTTTTTAGGATGGTGGTCTTCCCAGCTTTGGGAGGAGAAACGATTAACCCGCGCTGACCGCGCCCCACTGGGGTTATCAGGTTAATTAGGCGCGTCGCCAAAAGGTGACGGTCGGTCTCCAGGTTATAGCGTTTATCCGGAAAAATTGGCGTCAGGCGCTCAAAACGCGGTCGCCGGGCAGCCTCATCCGGGTCAAGCCCATTTACACTTTCTACCTTAAGCAGCCCGTAATGCCGCTCGGACTCACGCGGCGGCCGCACATGACCTAGGATCATATCGCCGTTGCGCAATTTATAACGCCGAATCTGCGATTGCGATACATAAACATCGTGCGAGCTGGGTTGATAATTATCCCAACGCAAAAAGCCAATGCCCTCGCTCATGATTTCGAGAATCCCGCCGCGCACTTCCAAACCTTCGCGTTCGGCCTCGGCCTGGCGGACCAGCATAATTAATTTTTCTTTTTTGAGTTGTGCAGCTCGGGGGACTTCCAACGAGATTGCAATTTTGCGCAATTCGAATAACGGTTTTTGTTCAAGTTCCTTTACATTCATATATTTCTCAATTTAGGAGAGGGAGTAAGCCGCACCACTGATAGCCATATACCTCTGCGCAATGTGCAAAACAGAGATACGCGCATAACAGAGCAACGATCGACGCGGTTGATTTTAGATTGCATTCCATCAGGGGGAAATCTGCGTATTGATTATAGCATGTCCAAATACAGGATGCAAGAATAAAATGATGGCTCTTTAGGAACTGCCGTGAGAAACCCCAGATTTAGGGATATTGAACGTGCGGAGCACGCTCAATATCCCTAAATCTGGACAAATACCACGGGGATTCCCAGAAATCCAAAGCTCTAGCCTGAGCAGTGTTTTATGCGGGTGGTATAATTTGCGGCATGTTACTCGAAAAACTAAATGGAATCAAAGATCGTTACGAAGAAATAACCCAAGAATTCATGCAAGTCGGCGATAATTATGAGCGCGCGGCTGAATTAGGCAAAGAGCGATCTGATCTGGAACCGCTGATCAAAAAATCAGACGAATACCGCCAGGCACTCATAAGCCTGGAAGAAGCTCGAGCATTGGTAGATAACCATGACCTTGAGTTAGTTGAATTGGCCGAGTTGGAAATCAGCGAACTTGAAGTGAAGATTCCCAAACTGGAACTCCAAATCAAGTCAATGCTGTTACCCAAAGACCCGCGCGACAGTCGTAGTGTAATTGTTGAGGTTCGAGCCGGAACGGGTGGAGACGAAGCTGGCCTATTTGCAGCAGACCTTTACCGCATGTACAGCCGCTATGCCGACAAACAGCACTGGAAAGTGGAAATCCTTTCATCCAATGAAACCGGTGTTGGTGGGTTCAAAGAAATCTCGTTTCTCCTCAAAGGAAAGGAAGCCTACTCCCGCCTCAAATTTGAATCGGGTGTACACCGCGTGCAACGGGTTCCCTCCACCGAATCACAAGGCCGAATTCATACATCGACAGCCACAGTAGCCGTATTGGCCGAAGTCGATGATGTTGAAATCGATATCCCCGCCAACGACATCAAAATGGATGTTTACAAATCAGCGGGTGCCGGGGGCCAGAGCGTGCAGAAGAACTCCACCGCGGTGCGCCTTACGCACCTGCCTTCTGGCATGGTTGTTCAATGCCAGGATGAGCGTTCACAGTTGCAAAATCGGCTGCGCGCCATGAGCATTCTCAAAGCCCGCCTCTACGAAATGGAAGAAGCCAAGCGCATGGCCGAAATTGACGCCAACCGTCGCTCGCAAGTTGGCAGCGGCGAACGTTCTGAAAAAATTCGCACCTATAACTTCCCCCAATCGCGCGTCACCGATCACCGCATCAGCGTTTCATCATTCAACCTGGCCGGTGTGCTCGATGGCGGGATTGAAGAATTCATCGAAGAGTTGATCATGCGCGATGAGGCCGATCGCCTTGCTGATGCAGGCCTAGTGGAATGATCCCGACAACGAGTCAACGAGTTAGCGAAATATCTATTGGCCAAATCAGCGCTTCGCTCTCTCGCAATCTCGCCCCGTATAGTGATAGTCCCGCCCTCGACGCCCAGGTTCTGCTGGCTCATATCGTCCAAAAGCCACGCGCCTGGGTGTTGTCTTACCCCGAAATCGAACTCACCCAGCAAGAGCAAGATCTGCTCAGCGAGGCCACAATCCGCCTGCAAGCTGGCACTCCCCTGCCGTATATACTCGAACATTGGGAATTCTATGGGTTGGATTTCAACATCAGCCCCGATGTGCTCATACCACGCCCCGAGACTGAATTGCTGATCGATGAAGCCCTCTGCTGGCTACAATTGCACCCCCAAAAGCGCCGCGCGGCCGATCTTGGCACAGGCTCGGGCTGCATTGCCGTCACTCTGGCAAACCATATCCACGACCTGTACGCCACGGCCAGTGATATTTCCCAGGACGCGCTGAACATCGCCCGAACGAACGCCGCCAGGTACCACACCTCAGCCCGCATTGAATTCGTCCAAGCGAACTTGCTACCATTCAACTCGCAACCTGCCACCATTGATCTGCTCATTGCCAATCTGCCCTACATCCCCACCGAGACGTTGCTCACTCTAGACGTTTACCAACGCGAGCCGACTCTGGCACTGGATGGAGGCGAGGACGGCCTGGCGCTGATTGGCCGCGCCTTGCAGCAGGCACAGCAATACCTGGCTGAGGGCTGGTTGATGCTCTTTGAGATTGACAATTCCCACGGTGTGCGCGCCGCTGAACTCGCTCGCCAACATTATCCGCAAGCCCAAATCAACATCCTACCCGATTTCAACGGTCTGGATCGCGTCTTGCGTGTTGAAGATATAGCAACTCGCTTATAGACAATTCTACCCAATTGCGCTGATGAAAACGAAACTGATCTCCACGCAAAATGCCCAGGCTTATCTTCTCGCCGCAAAAATCCTTCAAAAGGGCGGCATCGTTGCATTTCCCACAGACACCGTTTATGGCCTGGCTGCCGATATTCAAAGTACACCCGGCATTGAACTGCTCTTCAATGCCAAGCAGCGCGCTCCCTCCAAAGCGATTGCTGTATTGATGAGTTCCCCCGCCGACCTGGCTCGCGTAGCCATCGATGTCAGTCCACAGGCAAAGCAACTGGCCGAAGAATTTTGGCCGGGGCCGCTGACGCTCATTCTGGCGCGGCATCCATCATTACCCGCCATACTTGGGCAACAACCCACGATCGGCGTGCGCATGCCGGACCACCCCGATGCACTGGCACTGATGGATCTCACCGGGCCACTGGCCGTCACTTCGGCGAATCTCTCCGGGGAGGCGAATGCCTGTACCGCGCAGGATGTCTTGCAGCAGCTTGACGGGCGGGTGGATCTGATTCTAGATGGCGGGATTACCCCCGGAGGCACACCTTCCACTGTGGTGGACTGCACCAGCTCCAGGTTACAGATTCTACGCAGCGGGCCAATCTCATCCGAGGAACTGCAAACAATCTGGGAAAATCCAAATATTTAGTGTCCTTTTATCTTATTTTCATCTTGCGCTTAACTAAAACAGTGATAATGATGTTCACATTCTCCTCATACACTCGGACCGCCTCGACGGGAAACTGGAGCCTTCCCAATGAGGCGGTTGGGTTTTAATACGGGGTAAGAGATCAGTAGGAGAACACATCTTGGGGAAAAGATCACCACGTGGACGCTGGAGGTAATTATGTCCAATTTAGCCCTTGTACGAGCCGAGAAAGATGAATTTTTTGCTGAGCATCCGCAAAGCCCGCTGACCCAAGTTCAGCAGGCCAATTTCGATGGGTTAGAATATTTTCCGGAAAATTCTGCCCTGCGCTTTGAAATTGATGGGTCTCTGAGATTTCGCAAGGTAAAGCCCAGATTTGGGGGTGTGGCGGGGGTGAAACACCCGCCACACCCCCAAATCTGGGAACCTCCACGCAAAGTCTCAAAGAGCCAAATTGATATTGAAAAGTTTAGCCCCCAAGAGATGGTTTCGATTCAAACCTCCACCGGGGACACACAGCACTACACTCGCTATGGAAAGATCGGTTTCAGTGTGGAGGGACAAGCTGCCACTCTGACGATCTATGAGAGCGAGTATGGGTTTTTTATCCCCTTTGTAGATGCGCTCGCCGGAAGTGAAACCTACCCGGCAGGGCGCTACCTGGATCCTGAACTGCTTCCCAATGGAAAACTGGCTGTGGATTTCAACCTGGCGTATAACCCCTACTGTGCCTACAATGAGCGTTGGTCGTGTCCGCTAACACCTTTTGAGAATCGACTCAAGGTTCCCATTCGAGCCGGTGAGAAGATTTTCGAATAATGATGGCATCAACAAACAAAAAGACCTGTATCAAATGATACGGGTCTTTTTTTTTATACGATCACCTACTCACCAATGGCGGGCAGGTAAAGCTGCTCGGTATATTCTTTAACCATACGCCGCATACTGAACTGTGGCGCCAGGGTGCGGATGGCCGTTTTCATACGAGCGATCCACTCACGTGGCAGGTTATTTTCCGCACGGTCGTAATATAACGGAATAATCTCTTTCTCCAGCACATCATAGAGATGAGCAATATCCAATTGGTCCTGATAGTTATGATCTTCGTAATCGTTATCATCGCCAATCGCCCAGCCATTCAGGCCGTTATAGCCTTCACGCCACCAGCCATCAAGAACCGAAAAATTCAGCACGCCGTTGAGGGCCGCTTTTTCTCCAGAGGTGCCGGATGCCTCGTTCGGGCGACGCGGCGTATTTAGCCAAACATCAACGCCCTGAACGAGATAGCGCGCAACGTTCATATCATAATCTTCCAAGAAAACCAGGCGTCCACCATTTTCGGCTTTCTTGACAGCGCGGTACACTTCCTGAATGAGCATCTTACCGGGGTGGTCATCGGGATGCGCTTTGCCCGCAAAGATGATCTGCACCGGGCGGTTAGGGCGATTGATCAGATCGAGCAGGCGCTCAAGATCGCTGAGTATCAGGCTGGCGCGCTTGTAGGTTGCAAAGCGACGGGCAAAGCCAATCGTCAGTGCGTAAGGGTCCAGTAATACACCAGAGGCGATCACCTGCACAGGATGCACACCCGCAGAAAGCCATTGTTCTCGGGCACGATCACGCATAAAAAATACCAATTTCCGCTTGAGGTGGCGGCGAACAGCCCAAAGCTCTTCGTCTGGGATATTATCAATATCATCCCACAGATCGGGGTCATCCAACTGACTCGACCAATCGCGTCCCAGGTAACGCCGGAAGAGATGATCTAAACGACGGGCAAGCCAGGTGCCGGTGTGGATTCCATTGGTAATATAGGAAATCGGCACATCTTCTTCCCGCAGATCAGGCCACAGGAAATTCCACATTTTGCGCGCGACTTGCCCATGTAATTCAGAAACGCCGTTACGGCGTTCAGCAAAACGGAATGCCAGCAGTGGCATACTGAAGGTTTCGCCCCATGACATTTTACGCTTCGCCAGGTTAATAAAACCTTCACGGTCTAATCCTAATTCGGGCCATAAATTAGAAAAATATTTGTCAATTAACCAGAGCGGGAATTCATCGCTACCAGCCGGAACAGGCGTGTGGGTGGTGAAAATCGTAGTGTTTTTCACACTGGCTTGAGCATCTTCAAAGGAGTGGCCTGCAGCGACCATTTCGCGAATACGTTCCAAACCCATAAAAGCGGAGTGCCCTTCGTTCATGTGCCACGCCGAGGGGTTATAGCCCAGTCTGCGCAAGGCGCGCACCCCACCAATTCCCAGAATCAACTCCTGGGATACGCGAGCTTCCAAATCGCTATTGTACAAACGAGCAGTGAGTTCGCGGTCTACATCGTTATTTCCTTCAACATCTGTATCCAACAAATAGAGCGGTACACGGCCCACATGAATTTCCCAAATGCGCGCCAGTACTTCTCGCCCCGGAAGATCCACCGAAACCGTCAGGGGGTTATGGTCCTGATCGAGAATGGGCATCACGGGCATATCTTCAAAATGCAGGCGTTTGAAACGCGCCTCTTGCCAGCCATCTTCGGTGATATGCTGCGAGAAATACCCGCGCGTATAAAGAAAGCCCACAGCAACAAATGGTAGGCCCAAATCGCTGGCCTCTTTGACATGATCGCCAGAGAGTACACCTAATCCACCGGCGTAAATCGGTAGGGTTTCGTGCAGCCCAAACTCGGTCGAGAAGTAGGCGACGGGGCGATTGATTTGAGCGGGGTGATTCTGTTTAAACCAGGTGTCTTTCGCATTGAGGTATTGATCAAAAATACGAAACGTACGGTCGTAAAAATCCAGGTAGCCGCGATCTTGAGCGACGGCGTTTAAGTGAGCGCGTTCAATTTGACGTAAAAAAAGCACCGGATTATGATAGGTTCTTTCCCAGAAATCATGGTCAATGCGCGAAAAAAGTCGCTGGGCATCGGGATTCCAGGTCCACCAAAGGTTATAGGCTAATTCGCTCAATCGGTGAATGCGGCGTGGTAAACTAAAATGGTTGGCGGGTTGTGCTCGAAAAGATCTCATAATTGCCTCATGGTATCTGCTCAGGCGAACACCTAGACAGATGAAATTCCGAAAAAACAGCTATCCATACACATCTATTTTTTCGTCTACGTTCACGTTGAGGTTGACTCATTCCGCCTCAAATATGTGATTAAAAAAACCGATTAATCATACCATCCAAGTATTATCAGCGCAAACAGAAATGGAACCGGTTCCAACAGTTACTTAACAAAGTTTCTTGTAGCCGCCAGACACAAAGGTTACAATACGAGCATCACACAATGAGCCAGCAAAATCGCTAATCATCATGTCCACAACAATACAACTATTCGCCACCTGTCTGATCGATACGCTGCATCCCGCAGCCGGTGAGGCTGTCGTCAAAGTGTTGCAGCGCGTCGGTGTTGAAGTTGAATTTCCGCAAGCGCAAACGTGCTGTGGACAACCCGCCTTCAACGCAGGAATGCACGCTGAGGCGCGCAAAATGGCGCAGCATACGATTACTACCTTTGAGGCTGATCCTGCTCCCGTGGTGGTGCCATCCGGTTCGTGTACCGCGATGCTCCGTCACGGCTACCCGGAGCTATTCGCCGATGACCCTACCTGGCTGTCGCGCGCCCAGGCACTGGCCGCACGCACTTTTGAATTCACGGAATATTTGGTGGATGAAATGGGCATTGTGGATGTGGGAGCCTATTTCCCACACAAAATCACGTATCACCCTTCCTGTCATCTGCTACGCGGCATCGGTGTTGATCGCCAGCCGCGGGCGTTACTGGCGCACGTGCGCGGCGCTGAGTTGGTAGAACTGCCCGCGGCCGAAGAATGCTGCGGCTTTGGTGGCGTATTCTCCGTGGAACATCCCGAAATTTCCGCTGAAATGCTGAAACGTAAAACCAGCAATATCGAAAGCACAGACGCCCCTGTCATCGTAACCTGTGACACGGGGTGCTTGCTGCATATCAATGGCGGCCTGCATCGGCAGGAAAAACGCCCGCGCGTGGTGCATATTGCCGAAATATTAAATACGACTCTACTGCAAAAACCCTTCACCGCTGAGAACGCGGAGAGCGCAGAGTTTTAAAAGTGCAAAATCGGCAAAAAATCTCTGCGCACTCTGCGGTGAAAATGTCTTTTTGCAGTGGAGTCAAATACGGTTGAAAGCTGAAAGGTTAGCGGATGCGGTAGAACTTCCAACGTGCTAACCTTTCAACCCGATGAATGCCTATGAGCCAAAACCCCTTCCACGCCCACATCCATAAGGCCATTGCCAACCCAGTTTTACAGGCCGCCCTCGATGCTAATGCTGATCGACGCGTGCAGGCGCGTAAAACCGCATTTACAACATTGGAAGAACCCCTCGAAGTTTTGCGCCAGCGCGCCCATAGCGTGCGCGCCGAAACCATCGCGCAGCTCGATCACTATTTGGAGCAATTCATCGCCAATGCCCAGGCCAACGGGATGATCGTCCATCGCGCCGCCAACGCCGAAGAAGCGGTCAATATCGTATTGAAAATCGCCGGGAATCTACCACAAAGAAACACAAAGGATGAAAGTGTTGTGCATCTTCGTGGTTCCAGGCCTTTGCTCATCGCTAAATCGAAGACGATGGTCAGCGAGGAGATCAATCTCAACGCTGCGCTGGAAGCTGCCGGTCTGACTCCTGTTGAAACCGATCTTGGTGAATATATCGTGCAGCTACGCGGCGAAAAACCTTCACATATTATCACCCCGGCGGTACATCTGCGCCGCGAAGAAGTCGGCGAGACCTTCCACGAAAAGCTGGGCATCCCGCTAACAACCGATATTCCTACCCTGACCGATGCCGCCCGGGCTGCCCTGCGCCAGACCTTTCTGGAGGCCGACATCGGCCTTTCGGGGGTCAATTTCGGCGTGGCCGAGAGCGGGGCGCTGTGCATTGTCACCAACGAGGGCAACGGGCGTATGGTCACCACGCTACCGCCGGTTCATATCGCCCTGATGGGCATGGAGCGGCTCGTCCCTACTTTCGACGACCTGGCGCTGATGCTCAGCTTGTTGCCGCGCTCGGCTACCGGGCAAAAGATCAGCGTCTATACGCAAATTATCCACGCGCCGCGGGGAGCCAACGAGAGCGATGGCCCTGCCGAGCGCCATCTCATCATCCTCGACAATGGGCGCGCCAAGCTGCGTGGCACCCCGCTCAATGATGCCTTATTGTGCATCCGTTGCGGAGCGTGTCTGAACGCCTGCCCCATTTTTCGCGAAATCGGCGGCCACGCCTATGTCGGCGCGCTCGGCGAACACACCCCCTACCCCGGCCCGATCGGTTCGGTCATCTCGCCGGGATTGTTCGGCTCGGCCAACTTTGGGCAACTGGCGCAAGCTTCCACCCTATGCGGAGCCTGCAAAGAAGCCTGTCCGGTAGATATTGATTTGCCGGGGATGTTGTTGAGAATACGCGCAGGGTTGGATGGAAAGACGGGC
The DNA here is from genome assembly GCA_937893815.1 of uncultured Anaerolineae bacterium. Taxonomy (GTDB): domain Bacteria; phylum Chloroflexota; class Anaerolineae; order Anaerolineales; family UBA11858; genus NIOZ-UU35. Next base: position 18,041 of record CALCSH010000094.1, read on the forward strand.
GACGGGCGACGTAGGAAAGAAAATACATCGGGCGTGGGATTGCCCTTTAGCGTGAAACTAGGATTGAAGGCCTTCACTTGGGCGGCGGTCTCGCCGGGGCGCTTTCGACTCGCTCAAAAGCTGGCAGCCACCTTCGGGCGGATTCTGTCTCCGCGCGCTGAACAAATCAAACTTCCCGCCTTCACCGGCTGGGGTTTTTCAAAAGATATGGTGCGGCCCGCAGCACAGACGTTTCGAAAACGGTTCAAAAAGATGGATAATCCGTCAATCGGCGAGAAGGCGCAAGAGCACGTTGGCACGTTGGCAGGTTGGCAGGTTAAGAAAACCACGCCTCGGCAACAAGATAGCACACTCGTCAACCAATTCGAGAGTGAATTGATTTCACTAAGCGGGAATTTCACCCCCTGTACCACTGAAACGCTGAGCGATGCGATTCTGACCTTGCTCAACGAACGCGGCATTGATGAGATTATGAGCTGGAATGAGGCACATCTACCGGCAGGTTTACTGGATTCACTCCAGAGGGCAGGTATCCGCATCGGGCAAGCCGACCAACCCCACATACGGGCCGGGCTGACTGGCGCTTTGGGTGCAGCCGCCAATACCGGGACGTTGGCAATTTCTTCGGGAACAGGCCGCCCACAGAGCGTATCGCTTCTCCCCCAAATACATATCGCCGTATTGAATAAATCAGATATTAAGAAAAATCTCCGGGAACTTTTACAGTTCCCGGAGATTCGCAAGGCAACTTCCACGGCGCTGATTAGCGGGCCTTCACGCACCGCCGATATTGAGATGACGCTGACGATTGGCGTTCACGGGCCGGGCGAGCTGCATGTGCTGGTTACTCAATGATTTTTACGGCTACTTGTTCATGTATGCGATTGTAGCTCATATATTCATAATTTTTCCCCGTTTCAGTAATGAACTCTTGAAAGGCTTTATATTCCCCATCTTCCCAGCCCGGGTAGTTGAAATATTCATTGAAGACAATAATACATCCTGGTTGGATACGCTTTTGAAGCAAATTGAGTATCGTTTTTGCCGAGGAGTAAATATCGCTATCAATGTGAAGAAAAGCAATATCGCCGTCGTGTTCTTCTAAAAAAGGCGGCAAACTTTCGTGAAACCAGCCTTTGATCAGAGCAACATTGGGCGCCACTTTTGGAAATGTGGCTTGTTTAAAACTGCCCGCACCAATACCATCGCGCCAGCGCTCTGGCAAACCTTCAAAGGAATCAAACCCATAAATGGTATGCTCCGTAAGGGCGGCCATATAATTGATCGTCGTGCCGGTATAAACACCGAATTCGCAAACTAGCCTTCCATCGCTCAAATCGGCATCATCGAGCAAAGATAATAAGTCAAACGGCGAAGTCACCGAATCGACATGCCACATGTGCTGATATACGTACTTGGCAGTGCTTTGGGAGGCCATGCGCTGCAAGACTCTTCGCAAGTTTTGACTCGCGAACTCTGAGTGCTGTCGTTCCAATTCATACCAAATAAGATAACGCAAGGGAAAACTCAGCGTCAGGAATATTTTTTTAAGTAGTTTTCGAAACATAATTCCTCCTTGTCTTTTTATTGTTTTTGCATCATCGCAGATGATTGCTAAAAAACAAAAGTGTATGGGGTGGGATATTCTCGTCCATACACTTTTGTTTCTCAACTCGCTTATTTTGAGAAACTCTCAAAGTTAGCACAGCGGATTCGCCGTATAAGTCGTCTTCGAATTCAGGTGGAGCTAAATTT
>CALCSH010000095.1 GCA_937893815.1 uncultured Anaerolineae bacterium
CTTCGCCACCACCCCCATATATTCCGGCGGGAACACCTGCACGGTAGTTTTTTCGGTGGAGTCTTATAGACAAACTACAATTATGAATACACAAAAACCTCAGATACTCCTGACCAATGACGATGGAATCCGTTCGCCTGGCCTGTGGGCCGCCGCTGCAGCTCTCGAAACGATCGGGTATGTCACAGTTGTCGCCCCGCGTGAGCAAAGCTCTGGGATGGGCCGTAGCCTGCCGACCACATCCGATGGCATCATCGCTCCCGAAAATCTAGAAGTCAATGGCCGCAACTGGACTGTTTACGCGGTGGGTGGTACTCCCGCTCAGGCTGTGCTGCATGGGGCACTCGAAGTATTGCCACATCTGCCAGACCTGGTTGTTTCCGGAATCAATTACGGGGCAAATATTGGCAGCGGTGTGACCATCTCGGGGACGGTGGGGGCTGCGCTGGAAGCCGCCGCGCTGCGAATCCCGGCGCTGGCGATCTCGTTGGACACCAAAATGGAACACCATCTTTCTTATTCGCAAGAAGTTGATTTTTCTACCGCGGGTCATTTCGCGGCTTATTTTGGGGAAAAGCTGCTGCAGAAACGAATGCCTGACGATGTCGATGTGCTCAAAGTGGAAGTGCCTTCAGGCGCGAATCCCCAAACCCCGTGGGAGATCACACGGCTTTCACAAGTACGTTATTATCACGCCGAAAAACCTGCACGCACCTCATGGGATCAACCCACTGTTTTGGGCTATCACATCAATGAGCACTGGCAAGACGCCTCGCTCGATTCGGATGTTCAGGCGCTTTTTACCCGACAGCATGTCTCTGTAACCCCCCTGAGTTTGGACCTGACTTCACGGACTTCGTTTGAAGCGCTTGAAGCCTTGTTGGGATAAGAATACCCAATTAAGAAGGCGGGATCTACTACCGAAACTCACCCGAAAAAGTGCGTCCATTTTTTAACCTTGACTCAATTGCAAAAACTCTTCACCGCCGAGAACGCGGAGAGCGCAGAGTTTTAAAAGTGCGAAATCGTCAAAAAATCTTCGCGTTCTCTGCGCACTCTGCGGTGAAAATGTCTTTTTGCAGTGGAGTCAACCTTAGTTTCTCTCGACTTTCTTCCTGTGCAGTTTCAATCCTTTGCTAGCAATTCGGCCAGAATTTTTGCGTGCAGCACCGGATTCGCCGCCAGCACCGAATAGGGCGGTTTGAAATACTCCGGATCACCCTGCGCACTGGTTACTAAGGCTCCGGCTTCCTGGGCGATGAGTGCGCCTGCTGCCATATCCCAGGCCCCCAAACGTAATTCCCAATACCCATCAAAGCGCCCCGCGGCGACGTAACATAAATCGAGCGCCGCCGAGCCTAACCGACGCACACCCTGGGTCTTCAGGGTGAGATTGGCGTAATTATCGAGATTATTCTCAGGGTTGCGCCAGGAATCGTAGTAGAACCCCGTCGTCAGAAGGCTTTGTCCAAGTTCGGGTACGGCAGCCACCCTCAGGGGAGTCCCGTTCAGCCAGGCTCCTTTGCCGCGTTCTGCGCTGAAACATTCATCCCGCAGCGGGTCATAGACCGCCCCGAAAATCAAATCATCCCCCTCGGCAAACGCGATCGAAACTGAAAAAATAGGGATGCCGTGGGCAAAATTGACCGTGCCATCCAACGGATCTATTATCCAGCGAAGTTCGCCGGAGCCTTCTCGCAAACCACTCTCTTCGGCGATGATAGGCTGACCAGGGAAACGTTCCGTAATGGTTTTTAGTAAATATTCTTCCGAACGACGGTCGATCTCTGTCACTGGATCAATCTCGCCTTTGTAAATTACATCGTGTTCCTGGCCGTATCCCTGGCGCAAAATATTGCCAGCAGATCGAGCTATGTCTATGAGATCATTTCGAGTTGGTTGCATGATTCCTCAATTATTTCGATTCAAAAAGCAGGGGTGCGCCGTGCATTATACACCCTGCGCACCCCTGCTCTACAATGGTCTTCGAGTTAACTATTCGTCAAAATCCTCATCGGCGAGAATTTTAAACAACTGATCAAGTTCAATCTGGATTTCTTTTTTCTGTTCGCTGGCTTCAACGAGCAGCGCCTCAAATGCCGGTTTTTGTTCTGTCGAGAGCGTTTGCAGCAATCGCTCTGTACGTGATATTTGATGCACCTTCTCATTTAATTTTTCTTCCAGACGCTCGCGATAGCCGTGATAAAACTCCGCTTTGCTTAGCAGCGGCGGCATTGGCGGCGCGCCTTCAGTGAGAATCTCGGCAATCGTTAGCAAAAACTCAGCCGTATCAATTGGTTTCACCAAAAAACGCACGGCGCCCAATTTGAGCGCGAATTCTTTATCTTCGGTGGTGATATAGGTGGCGGAAAGAAAGACCACTGGAATCTGACTGGTTTTCGGGTTTTGGCGCAAGGAGTACATCAGAGCGAAACCATCCATGCGCGGCATCAGAATATCGGTAATAATTAATGCTGGTCTTTCTTCTTCAACCTTTTCCAGCGCTTCTTCACCATTTTTCGCTGTAACGACCGGATAACCCTTGAAGCGTAAAGTTACCGCTAAAAGATCCAAAATATGTTGGGTATCTTCGACTACTAAAAGTGGGCCATATGGAACCGCCATAACTCATCTCCTGGAATCATTCTATTGTAGTCGATAAAGCTAAATCGTTCGCTACCGTACTGACAAGAAACATTTTTTGAACTAACAGATTGCTAGGGTCTCTGGGAATCCCCGTGGTAGTAATCCGGATTTAGGGTAGGACCTACGCACTTGTACAAGAGAATGCCTGAAAATAGGGGTGTGTGGGGGCTTCGCCCC
>CALCSH010000096.1 GCA_937893815.1 uncultured Anaerolineae bacterium
GGTGCGAATTCGCTCTCGTATTTTGGCATGGACCCCGCCTATGCTTCATCGCTGGCAATTCTGCGCCGCATCTTGAAATTGGAGCAAAAACGAATGGCAACGCAGTAGAAATGATTCAACGCAAAGGCGCAAAGACGCCGGGATGCAAAGAAAAAACAAGAAAGAGTCTTGGCGACTTTGCGTTAAAGATTTGCACGCAAGATATTTGTTAAAGGATTGAGTATGACTGCCATTGGAAAATCTATTAAACGATTGGATGCGCAAGATAAAGTCACCGGAGCAGCGTATTACCCTGGCGATCTAAACCAGGCTGGTCAAGCGTACATGAAAATTCTATTCGCCGGTCGCCCCCACGCCCGCATTCGGGCCATTGACACGAGTCGGGCAGAAGCGCTCAAAGGTGTCATCGCTGTCTTCACTGCCAAAGATGTTCCTATCAATGAATATGGTTTGATTGAACCCGATCAGCCGGTTTTATGTGGGCCGGGATCCTCCAAGGCTTTTGCAGACCGTGTACGATTTATTGGTGATCAGGTAGCGCTGGTGGTTGCCGAAACAGAAGCCATCGCCGCCCGGGCGCGGGATTTAATCCAGATAGATTTTGAAGATCTGCCCGTTCTCACCGATGCCATCACTGCCATGCAAGCAGATGCCCCGCTACTGCATCCCGACCACAAGAGCAATATCAAGGTGCATTATCGCATTCGCAAGGGGAATGTCGAAGAAGCTTTCTTGAAGGCAGATGTCATTATCGATGGCGAGTATTACACTCCGGTGCAGGAGCATGCCTTCCTCCAGCCCGAAGCAGGCCTTGCCTATATCGATCAGGCCGGGCGCGTTACGGTTGAAGTTGCCGGACAGTGGATCCATGAAGAGCGCGAGCAAATTGCCCACTCCCTCGGTATCCCCGAGGAACAGGTGCGTGTAATCCATCCGGCGATCGGTGGCGCATTTGGCGGACGTGAAGATATGTCGGTGCAGATTGTTCTGGCACTGGCCACATGGCGATTGCATCAACGCGGCATCAACCGTGCCGTCAAGATCATCTGGAGCCGCGAAGAATCGATGATCGGGCATCACAAGCGCCACGAATATCTCATCCGCACGCGCTGGGGCGCCAACAAGCATGGAAAAATCCTGGCCGCCGATGTAGAAGTCATCGCCAATGCTGGGGCGTATCTTTATACCAGTGGCAAAGTGCTCGGCAACGCCACTCTGATGTGTACTGGTCCTTATGAAATTCCCAATGTAAAAGTCGATTCCTACGCTGTTTATACCAATAACATCCCCGGTGGTGCCTACCGCGGCTTTGGTGGCCCGCAAGGTGCATTTGCCGCCGAATCGCAGATGAATAAACTCGCCGAAGCCCTTGGCCTGGATGCGGTTGAAATACGTCGCCGCAATGTTGTCCATGAAGGCTCGCTCTTGTCGGTCAACTCACCGCTGCCGAAGGGTGTCTCTATGCCGCAGGTGGTTGAGAAATGCGCTGAGGAGGCCCGTTGGGCCGACCGGAGACCGGAGACCGGAGACGGAGCCCCGTCATCGGTCATCGGTCTTCCGTCTGCCAAGCCGCATTTGCGGCGAGGCAAAGGTTTTGCCTGTGGCTTCAAAAATGTTGGTTTCTCCTTTGGCGCGCCGGAGAATTCCTGGGCAACAGTTGAACTGCATGGCGATGTAGAGATTGAACGCGTCGTTGTGCGTCACGCCGCCGCTGAAGTCGGCCAGGGCACGCACTCGGCCATTATCCAGATGACTGCCGAAGCCGCGGGTGTGCCTATCGAGATGGTGGAACTGATCACCGCTGATTCAATTGAGACGGACAACTCCGGTAGTGTTTCCGCCTCGCGCATGACCTTCATGGCGGGCAATGCCGTCAAGGGAGCCGCCGAACGCGCCCTCGAAAAGTGGCAGGCCGAAGAGCGCCCGGCGATCTCGCGCTATCAGTACCGCCCCCCGGCGACTACGCCTTACGATCCAGTAACCGGCGAATGCGACCCCAATTTTGCCTACGGCTATGTCGCTCAGGCCGTAGACCTCGAGGTCGATACCGAAACCGGCCAAATCCGTCTATTGGATGTCATTTCGGCCAACGATGTTGGCAAAGCCATCAACCCGCAGCAGGTTGTCAGTCAGGTCGAAGGCGCGGTGGTGCAGGCCACCGGGTATGTTGTGCTTGAAAAATTCGTCCAGAAAGATGGCTACGTGCTCACCCCGCATCTATCCACTTACCTGATCCCTGGCGTGCTCGATATCCCCGATCATGTGCGTTCCGTGGTTCTCGAATATGCCGATCCCATCGGCCCGTTTGGGGCACGCGGCATGGGCGAAATGCCCTACATCCCCCTGGCCCCAGCTATCACCGCCGCCCTGCATGATGCTACCGGCGTCTGGTTCGATGATTTTCCCCTCACCCCAGAGCGTGTGCTGCGCGGATTGGGACGTATCTAACGATGGACCGAAGACGGGAGACCGCGCTCTCCCGTCCTCAGTCCCCAGTCTCCCCATGCCTTTCCCTTACCTTAGCGAAACCCACACTCTCGATGCCGACGCCCGCGTTGCGCTCCCCGGTGATTTCGTCCAACTCTCCGATGGCTTTACGCACTACGAGTTAATCGGCTCCTCTGATTGTCCCACGGTCGTGCTGGTGCATGGCTTTTCCGTGCCGTATTTCATTTGGCAGCCGACAGTTGAATTTTTAGTTCAAGCAGGCTATCGGGTGTTGTGCTACGATCTTTACGGACGCGGATTTTCGGATCGTCCGCGTAAGCGCTACGATCTGGATTTATTCAACCGCCAATTGGTGGAACTGCTCGATGTGTTGGAGTTTCAGACTCCCTTTGGGTTGGTCGGCCTCTCTATGGGTGGAATTATCGCATCCAATTTTGTATGCCGTCACCCGGAACGCGTTTCAAAGTTGGGCCTGGTAGATCCGGCAGGATTTTCCATATCCCGGACATGGTATTTCAATTTGATTCTCCTCCCTGGGTTGGGTGAACTCATCTTCGGTCTCTTTGGCGATAGTAACCTGCTCAAGAGCATGGCTAGTGATTTCTACGATCCGCAGCAGGTTGAATACTTCCTGTCTCGCTACCGCCCGCAGATGCGCTACCAGGGCTTCAAGCGAGCTTTGCTCTCCACCCTGCGCGCCGGTATGCTTGAAGACCAAAGCGCCATCTATGGCCAGTTGGGACAGATAAAAACTCCCGTGCAACTGATTTGGGGCCGCCACGACACCACCGTACCGTACGAATATAGCGCCGATCTAATGCAGATGGTCCCTCGCGCAGAATTTCATACGATTGAAGGGGCCGGGCATATCCCGCATTACGAAAAGCCTGAAGTGGTTAATCCGTTATTGCTGGAGTTTTTGCGATCGTGATATTAAACATAGACTCCATTAAAAAAACTACCGTGCAGGTGTTCCCGCCGGAATATATGGGGG
>CALCSH010000097.1 GCA_937893815.1 uncultured Anaerolineae bacterium
AGGACTTACGCACTTGTACAAGAGAATGCCTGAAAATAGGGGTGTGTGGGGGCTTTGCCCCCCGCACCCTTATTTTCGGGATATTTTTTATCGAGTTGCGTAAGTCCTATCCTATTGTTGATCACCTATCAGAGGAAACTTGCATGAAACTATCACCCAAATTTGGTTTTGCACTCACCAGCCTGAGCATCGCCGCCGCCATGCTGGCCTGCAGTCTGTTCACCGGCGCGCCTACGCCAACGGTCGCCCCGGAATCCCCCACACCCGAGTCCACCCCAACCGAGTTGCCCACCATCGCGTCACCTCAACCCACGATTGATGAAGCGGCACCCACGGAAAAGAACACTGTTGATCCCAACGCGCCCGTTCCAGCTGGCGAGTTAGGCGTATTCAATATTAATGTTTATCAAGACGAATATGACTACTGGTATTTCAACGCGCTAGTGATGAACAATACTGACCGCACGGTCGATTCGATCGAAATCGAGGTCGCGGCTGTGGGTGCAAATGGCGAAATCCTGTATTCCGAGACCACCTATCCATCACTATACAGTCTCACTCCCGGCGAGGTGTCACCCATCTCAACCTGGTTTTGGGATGAAAATTTCACGGCCGATACCCAATTTACGGCTGAGATCGTCGGTTATAGCAGCACCGAAATCGAGCGTAGCGCGCTGACGTTTCAAGGCACCACCATGAGCGAAGGCGGGGGATATCTCAATATCACCGGAGAAGTGCTCAACAGCAGCGGGCAACCTTTGAACATCAACGGATTGGCTGCAGCCACTTTTGATGCCACCGGCAATATGATCATGGCTGGCAGCGCCAGCGCGGATATTGGCTACCTCGACCCTGATCAAACAGCTCCCTTCCGTATCTCTTTAACCAGTCCGAAAGAAGGTACGGCGGTCGTCAGCGATTACGTTTTGTACTCCGATGCATCGATTAGCGAAACCAGCGAAAACTACGCACTGGCTTTTCTCGGAAAACGCGATTATATCGACACGGATGGTTTTTATCATCTGGTCGGTGAAATCCAGAATAACAGCTCTGTGAAACTAAATATCCGTCTGATCGCAGGCATTTACGATGCCAACGATGTCGTACTTGATGCCGATACCGTAGATTTGCCCATCTATGCGCTCGCACCCGGCGAAACAATTAGCTATAACTTTCAGAATTGGACCGCTCTGAATAATGTCAGCGATCTGGCGCAAAACAGCGCCAGATACACCGTGCAATGGGATCCCGGCTGGACCTGGGATACGCAATACACCTATATCGATCTGCCTTACAGTGATGCAGGTTATGAGTATGATGATTTCTGGGGTCTCGTATTCAAAGGCAAGGTCAGTAACAACAGCGGCGGGTCGGTTTCCAGCGCCACGATCGTGATCAATATTCGCGATGCCGCCGGAAATCTGTTGTTCACCGACGATGCCGGTGTGTATGAAGAAATTCCCGATGGCGGCAGTGCTGATTACGAAGTGACGATCCCCATCGAGCTAAATTTCGATACCACCAATTTGATCTACGAAATCATCGCCAAAGGTGAGTTGCCCTAATCGATATCACAGCAAGTGGCGGCTGCGGGATTCGCTCCAGGGCGGTTCCACAAAGCAGCCGCCACTTGCCCCAGAGCCTCTGTGTCCGCTCACATCCCTGAACTCAACATCCGTCAGATCTACGCCGCATTCAACCAACCCATCACCTTGATTGATTGCGGTGAGATGTGCGCACCGTATAACTCCAATGAAACGCCCTTTTGCTGCGATATTTGTCATGCTGTTCCCGCGGCCTACGCGCAAGAATGGAAATTTCTCCAGAAAAACACATATCTTTGGCACGAATGGCGCGGCGATGAGTGCGCGGCCACCCCAACTGAGGCAGCATCGCTTCGAGCAGAAACCCCCGAGGCGATGCTGCTCCTGGCGTGTTTGGGAGCAACCCAATGCCAGCGGCCCTATCGTGCCCTAAGCTGCCGGCAGTTTCCGTTCTTTCCGTATATCACCGATGATTTTCGATTTTTGGGTTTGGCCTACGAATGGGCGTTCGAAGATACCTGCTGGGTCATCAGCCATCTGGAGCAAGTATCACTTGAATACCGCCAAGAGTTTACTACCACCTTTGACGAATTATTCTCGCGTTGGCCGCAAGAAATGGAAAGCTATGCCATCCATAGTGAAGAGATGCGTTCTGCGTATGTAGAGATGCGGCGGCGCATCCCTATTTTGCACCGCAATGGGGGGTGTTATTTGCTCAATCCAGGTAGCGAGCGGATTCAGCGTGTTGAATCCAAAAAACTGGCAAAACATGGCCCATACCAATAATCACGATAGGTAACGCGGAATTTATTGCGTAGACTCTACTTCAGTCGCTACCGCTCCGGTTTCATCCGGCTCAACGGATTCGCGCGCTTTCATGCGTGAAAAAATGTGGAAGGGGATTTCGATAACAATCACCCCTTTTTGAGAACGCAGTCGTCCGCGCAAAATATTGGCGCTCTGGTTATGCAGTAATTGAGTTGCCAACGTTGGCGAAATAAATTCGGGCACAATCACAGTAATCAGTTCATGGGGGAATTCGTTATTTTTGACGTCTGCGATGTAGTCGAAAACCGGCTCCAGAACATCACGATAGTCATAGTCAATGCAAATGAGTTGCGCGTGCTGCGTTAGCTCCGGGAAGCGATTCCAACGTTCCAGCAGGCGTTCTTTTTGCTCCTCACTGATGGTCACACAAATAACCCGCACATCGCTGGACAGACGTTTGGCATATTGCAAGGCGCGCAGCGTGCCTCGGTGAATATCCCCAATGGGGACAATCACAACATCGGCAACTTCGATCAACTTCGAGCCAATCAGGTTACGCGTGCGCAAGCTCTCAGCCACATCGTCATAATGCTTCCGAATCGACTTGAACATCCAAATCAACAGGGGAATGGTGAGTACAATCACCCAGGCGCCATCAATAAATTTTGTGGCAACCAGTACGATTAGCACAACAAGTGTAATGATGGCGCCAATTCCGCTTAACAGCATTTTTGGCAGCCAGTTTTTTTCATAATACAATGTGGTGGCCTGCGTTCTGGTGGTTTCGCCGGGTTTGAGTTTACTCACTTTTTGCATGAGCTTGACCATACTGGACTGGGAGAGTGTAAAACTAACCATCACCCCCAGAGCGTAGAGGGGAAGCATCGCAAATTCATCGGCATTGAAAATGATGACAACAAGTGAAGACAAAAAGGCCAACGTCACAATTCCGCCGCTATACACCAGGCGGTCGCCAAGATTCATCATCCAGCGGGGCATAAAGCCATCTTGCGCCAGAAAATATCCCATGCGAGGAAAATCTTGAAAACCGGTATTAGCCGCCAAGACCAAAATGAGCATGGTAAAAAGCTGCACCCAGTAATACAGGAAACCATCGCCCACAACCATACGCGTCATTTGCGAGAGAATACTGTCCGTTGCTGCGGGGATCAAATTCAGATGCGTTGAGAGAAATGAAATCCCCCCAAAGAGCGACATGGCAATAATGCCCATGATGAGCATAGTTTTCGCCGCATTGGGCGCTTCGGGCGGCTTGAAGGCTTTGACACCGTCGCTGATAGCCTCAATGCCGGTTAGTGCAGTACAACCCGCGGCAAAGGCTCTCAAGAGCAGCCAGATATATGCAAAACTAGTGAAAGAATTTTTCGCTTCGATGACCGGAGCCACCACATCCAGCGGCGCTATACCAAACAAGCCAAAGTATTTTGCCAAACCCACCAATACTACCAAAAGCACACCGACCACAAACGCATAGGTTGGCAGCGCAAAAATTGTGCCGCTTTCGCGCACCCCGCGTAAATTAATCCATGTAATCAGCAGAATAGCAGCCAGCGCCAACACAAGCCGAAAGGGATGCAGCGCCGGAAACGCAGATGTGAGTGCGCGCATTCCCGCGGATACAGAGACCGAAACCGTGAGGATGTAATCGGTCATCAATGCGCCAGCAGCCAATAAAGAGGGAGATGTTCCCAGGTTATCCTTGGTAACACGATAGCCGCCGCCGCCTTCCGGGTAATGCATAATCACCTGAATATAGCTAAAGATCACAATGCCAACCAAAAGCGCAATCATCAGCGCGATGGGCACGGTCATTGCCAAGGCCCCGCTTCCCAGCACAATTAGAATGCTCATAATCGCTTCTGTGGCATAGGCGTTGCTACTGATCGGATCCGAAGCAAAAATAGCCAGACCGCGAATTTTGTCCAACCGCTCATGCGATTCCATGCTGGTGGGGAAAGGTTCGCCAATTATGCGGCGTTTTAGTGTTGAATAATCCATTTCAAACTCCAATATCACAATGATATTACAAAAAAACAAAGACCACCTAAAATTGCATGTGTTTTTCACTACTCCATGCGCAATTTATTGGGGTCAACAATTCTCCATTGGTTACGCCTTCTTTAAAGCGTCGCATCACTTAAATAAGACTTACGCACTTGTACGAGAGAGTGCCCGAAAATAGGGGTGTGTGTGGGCTTCGCCCACACATTTTCGGGATATTTTTTATCGAGTTGCGTAAGTTCTATTAACATCGGCGCGCAAGGCATTATTTTCCAAAAGCCCAGCATTATACTCGCCGTTTGATTATTTGTTTAGTCTTTTCATCTTGATTTTTAATCGCGTTTTGGGCGTATTCATCCACATTTTTCTCTACCCCAATTTGCAACGCACCCATTGTCAATTACATTTTTCTGGGTCTTTAGGAACTGCCGTGAGAAATCCCAGATTTAGGGGTATAGGGCGTGCG
>CALCSH010000098.1 GCA_937893815.1 uncultured Anaerolineae bacterium
GCCCCCACACACCCCTATTTTCGGGCATTCTCTTGTACAAGTGCGTAAGTCCTATTCGTATCATAATTCCAAAGGAGAAGAATCCATGAGAACGAAATGCACCATTTTTTTGCTGATTGTGTTGGCCTTGACTTTAGCCGCTTGCAAACCGGCGCAGGCTCCAGCAGCTCCAGACGAACCTGCGGTAGCTGCCGAACCGGTATCCATGACGGTGGGCACTACGTATATCTGGGATACCGCCAACCCAACCTTTGGTTGGTACAACTACACGTTGCGTTACTTGATCTTTGATACCTTGGTTGAAGAAGTAGGCATCAGCAAATTCCAGCCCGGTCTGGCAGAAAGCTGGGAAGTCTCTGACGACGGCCTAGTGTGGACTTTTAAGATTCGTGAGGGAGTCACTTTTCATGATGGCACGCCTTGCGACGCCAACGCCGTGGCCTGGAGCCTGAACTGGACGCTTGAAAATGATATTGAGACCTTTGCCTTCTACCTGTATAACTTCTCCGAAATCGTCGCATTGGATGATACAACCCTGCAAGTTACGCTTTCTGATCCGGTCGGCAATATGGAATACTTGCTGATGTATGTCTGGATTTTACCGGAAAGCGTGTGGGGCACAATGAGCTACGACGAGATTATGGAATTCGAGGACCTGTCCGCTGGAGTTGGCACCGGGCCGTATATCCTCAAAGAATGGGTCGAGGGTGAATACCTGATTTTGGAAGCCAACAAAGATTACTGGCGTGGCGCTCCAGCGGTGGATGAGATCATCTGGCGCGAATTTGCTACCGAAGATGCCACCGTGCAGGCCTTGATTGCTGGCGAAATCGATGTCATCGCTGCCGATACCATCCCGGCGACGGCCATCGAAACGCTGCAAGCTGATCCTGCTATTGAAGTGCCGATCATGGAATCGACCACCATCGACGAGTTGATCATCAACTCGCACGAAAATGGCTCGCAGCCCGCCAGCCTGTGGGATCCGGCGGTGCGTCTGGCCATTGCTTACGCCATCGATAAGCAGCAAATTATCAATCTGGCTTATCTGGGCAACGCCGAAGCCGCTTCGGTAATTATTCCGACCTCGATGGGTGACTGGCACAACACCGATATTAAGGATGTGGGCTACGATATCGCCGCCGGGAATAAAGTACTGGATGACGCCGGATTTGTCGATAGCGACGGCGACGGCGTACGCGAATTTTCCGATGGCACGCCGTTGGAATACCGTCTGTATGCTACCGACAGCGCCACCAATGCCCGTATTCTCGAAACCATCGCTAATGGTCTCTCGCAGATTGGCATTTCTGCGCCGCCCACGCTGATGGACGAAGACAGCCTGATCGGATTGTATCCGGCCTTCGATTTCGATCTGGTCTACTGGGGCTGGGGCCTCGATCCTGACCCCGACTTTGCCATGCTGATCTTCACTTGTGATCAGCGCGAAGAGGGCGGCTGGAGCGATAGCGGCTACTGCAACGAAGAATTCGAGCAGATGTATGCTGAGCAGGCCATCACTGTGGATCATGAAACTCGCCGTCAGTTAATCTGGGATATGTCGGCCAAACTTTACGAAGAGCGGCCCTATATTGTGTTGAGCTACGTCAAGAATATCCAGGCGTATCGCAGCGATCGCTTTACCGGCTTTAATCTGGCGCCGGGCGACATTTTGTGGAAAGCAGGCCTGTTACCGGCAAAGCCCGTGGAATAAGCTTACTATAAGATGACAGTCACTTTCATAGTGACTGTCATCTCGCCCTCACTATGCAGCGCAGCGACTACTTACTTCGTAAAATCGGTTTCGCCATCGCCACATTACTGGTCGTGGTGATATTTAACTTCTTTCTCTTCCGCATCCTGCCGGGTGACCCGGTCAAGCTGATTATTCACAGCCCGCGCATGACCCGCGAAGCCCAGGAGCGCATCCGCGTGACCTTTGGCCTCGACCGCCCTATCTGGCTGGATGTGGAGGCATTGAAAACGGGTGACCTGCCCCGCGTCTTCGATACACAATTCACCGCCTATGTGCGCAACCTGTTGCACGGCGATTTGGGTATTTCCTTTGCCACTCGCCGCGATGTGGTTGACTTGTTGCGCGAGCGCCTGTGGCGTACTGTGGTGCTCATCATACTGGGAGAAGTGCTGGCAATTTTCTTTGGTATTGCTCTGGGAATGCTGGCGGCCTGGCGGCGCGGCTCGAAGTTGGATACCGGCATCCTCTTATGGGGTTTATTTACCTGGGCCATGCCCACGTTTTTCTTTGGTATCATCCTGATACTTCTGACTCGCGGCATTTTACCAGTGGGCGGCATGTCGACTCCCGGATTGCGCCCCGATGATGGCTGGGTGTTCTGGAAAGATGTCGGGAGGCATTTGATCTTACCCACCCTGACCCTGACCTTGCTCTATATGAGCGAGTATATGCTCATCATGCGCAGCAGTGTAGTCGAAGTACTCAGCGAAGATTACATCCTGACCGCCAAGGCCAAAGGCCTGAGCACCTTTGACATCTTCCGCCGCCATGCCCTGAAGAATTCCATGCTGCCGATGGTCACGATTATCGCCCTGACTCTCGGGTATACCGTCGGTGGTGCGATTCAAGTCGAAACGGTATTCTCCTGGCCAGGGATTGGGCGGCTGATGTTCGAAGCCGTTCAAAAACGCGATTACCCGGTATTGCAGGGCAGCTTTCTCCTTCTGGCAGTGAGCGTGATTCTGGCAAATTTGCTGGCCGATCTGCTTTATACGTTCCTCGACCCGCGCGTCAAACCCGACTAACTATCACCACGGAACCACTGAGGACGTAGAATTTTCTCGGTGGGATTCAAATATCTCCGTGCGCTTCGTGTCTCAGTGGTTCGTACTTATATGGATCAATTCAAAAAAATCTGGCAAACGTTTATCAGTAAACCGATGGCCGTCGTTGGGGCATTGATGTTATTGGTGGTGCTCATCATGGCCCTATTCGCTCCCTGGCTGGCACCTTATGATCCTCAGGAACATATTGATGTGTCTATTTCCGATATTCTCGCCCCGCCCGATGCCGAGCACCTGCTGGGGCGCGATGATGCCGGTAAAGATGTGCTCAGTTCGTTGATCTTTGGGGCGCGTGTCTCGCTGATTGTCGGCTTTGTCTCGTCTTTTTTTTCGATGTTTATTGGCACCACCGTTGGGCTGGCCGCCGGATATTATGGCGGACGCGTGAGCAATGTGCTGATGCGTTTCACCGACTTTCTTATGGTCATCCCCGATCTGCCGCTGATGTTGGTGATCATCTCGGTATGGGGCCGCGGCCTGTGGAAGATTATTCTGGTTATCAGCATCCTATATTGGACATACACCGCCCGGCTGGTGCGTTCGCAAGTGTTATCGATCAAAGAGCGTCAGTTTGTGCTGCGTGCCCGCGCTCTGGGGGCCAGCAATTTTCGTATCATTATCCGCCATATTTTGCCCCAGGTCTTACCGCTGATTATCGCCCAGGCCGTGCTGGATATTTCATCCTCGATCATCGCCGAATCGACCCTCAGTTTCCTTGGCTTGGGCGACCCTATGCTGGTCAGTTGGGGTATGATGCTCAACTTTGCCTTCGAACGGGCGGTCAGCCGTATGGCTTGGTGGTTCCTGCTGCCACCGGGATTCGCCATCGTATGGGTCAGCCTGGCGATTATTCTCATCGGCAACGCCCTGGAAGAAATCGTCAACCCGCGCCTGAAGACGCACCACTTATTTAATCCTCGCAATATGGTTTCGCTGCTGATGGGCAAGCCTCCCCTCGTGGAACCGGAACCAACCCCGGAGGTGGGAACGTGAGCGTCCTGGATGTGCGCGACCTGACGATTCAATATCTCACCGAGCAGGGGGATGCGCTCCTGGCGGTGGAGGGGGTCAGCTTTTCCCTGGAGCAAGGCCGCTCTTTGGGGCTGGTTGGCGAATCCGGTTGTGGCAAAACCACCGTGATGCTCAGCCTGCTGCGCCTGCTGCCCGAGGCCGGGCGCATCACCCGCGGGCAGATACTCTTCAACGGGCAGGATTTATTACAAATCTCCGAGCGAGAGATGCGCGCCATCCGCTGGAATGGCATTTCGATGGTTTTTCAAGGAGCGATGAATGCTCTCAACCCGGTGCGCACCGTAGAGAGCCAGATCATTGAGGCTATCCAGCACCCTGATATGAAAATTAATTCCCAGCAGGCGGTTTTACGTGCCGGAGAACTACTCGAACTGGTCGGTATCCCTGCCAAACGCGGCAAGCAATACCCACACCAGTTCAGCGGTGGCATGAAACAGAGAGCGGTAATTGCCATGGCGTTGGCCTGTAACCCGAGTGTGCTGATTGCCGATGAACCTACTACCGCCCTGGATGTGATGATTCAGGCGCAGATCATCGAATTGCTGGAAACGCTTCAAAAAGAACTCAACCTGGCCTTGGTGATTGTCACGCATGATCTGGGAGTGGTGGCTGAAATGTGTGATGAGGTGTTGGTGATGTATGGTGGCACGCTGGCTGAATATGCCAACAGTGATACCATTTTCAACGACCCTCGACACCCTTACACACAACGCCTATTGCGTGCTTTCCCCGATATTGCTGAACCCGGTTCAGAACTAGCTTCTATCCCCGGCAGCCCACCCCGCCTCGATGATCTGCCGCCTGGCTGCCGCTTCCAGCCGCGCTGCCAATTCGGTGAAGAGCAGCCGATTTGTGTTCAGCAGCGACCCGATTCCATTGAGATAGCACCCGGCCACCGCACTGCCTGCCATTTGATTGCGGAGTTAGAACGCTGATGCCCCAGGTGCGCCTTCGGCGAGGCGAATTCAGTAAAATTCCACGGAAACAAGAAAATCTGCACTCATCCACCTAATTTGTGTTATCCGCGTTTTGTTATTTGATAATTATGTCAAACCAAGCTATCCTGCAAATCAAAACACTCTACAAGCACTTTCCGGTTGCCCATACGGTCAAAGATCGTCTGGCGCGCCGCCCGCACCAGGTAGTCCATGCCGTGGATGGAGTCAGCTTTGATGTGGCGCGCGGCGAAATCCTGGCCCTGGTAGGCGAATCCGGCTCCGGCAAAACCACCGTGGGGATGAATATCCTCGGCCTGCAGGTACCCACCCGTGGCCAGATCCTCTTCGATGGGCACAACATCGCCGATTGGGCCAAAGGGCGTCTGCGGCCTGATGGTAGTCCCGAAGACCTGGGGAAACTCAGCCGCCGCCGCCAGATCATGGCTTTGCATCGCCGGGCGCAAATGGTCTTTCAGGATCCTTACGAATCACTCAACCCGCGCCAGAGAATTTTCGATATTGTCGCCGAACCGCTCGAAATTCATGGTCTGGTGAGCAATCGAGAAGAAAAGCAAGCTCGCGTACGTGCGGCACTGGAAGATAGCGGGTTGGTCCCCGCCGATCACTTTTGGAATCGTTACCCTGATGAGCTTTCCGGCGGCCAGCGTCAGCGTGTAGTGATTGCCGGGGCGCTCGTGTTGGAGCCGGAGCTGCTGATTGCCGATGAGCCTGTCTCCATGTTGGATGTTTCGATCCGCGCCGAAATTCTGACCCTGCTGCAAAATTTGCGTCTGGCCCACGGCATTACGATTCTGTATACAACCCACGATCTGGCGACGGCAGGCTATTTCACGGATCGTATGGCCGTTATGTATCTGGGGCGTATTGTCGAAATTGGCCCGACGATTGAAGTGCTCAAAGCGCCGTGTCACCCCTACACACAGGCGCTGGTTTCGGTAGCGCCGGTGCCCAACCCGCGCAAACGCCGCAAGCGCATGATCCTCCAAGGCGAAGTTCCCAACCCCATTCAGGTGCCCCCTGGCTGCCGCTTCCATCCCCGCTGCCCGCTGGCCGAAGAACGCTGCAAGCAAAGCGATCCACCCTTCGTCGAAGTGACTCAAAATCATAAAGCCGCCTGTTTATTGCTCTAACCACATCCTAGAAAGCTATTGAGGTACTATGCCTTCCAAACGTCTACGAGAGCTCGGAATTACCATTGGCCATTTTCCTACGGGTCCACTCAACGCCATCACCGACGTGAACGGTGTGGCCGTTGGTCATGCCACACTGATTCATGATCAACCGCGCGTAGCCCGCACTGGCATCACCATGATTTTGCCGCGCGGCCAACAAACCTGGACAGACTATGCATTTGCCGGTTTTTACGCCCAGAATGGAAACGGCGAGATGACTGGAACCCACTGGATTGCCGAGACCGGCTTGTTATGCTCTCCAATCGGAATTACCAATACTTTTCAGGTCGGCATGGTGCGCGACGCGCTGATCGAATATGCTGTCGAGCGCGGCTACCCGCAGACAGAAAGCTCTGATCTACCGGTGGTGGCCGAAACCTACGACGGTTGGTTGAATGATATTGCCGCTTTCCACCTCACCAAAGAGCATGTATTTGCGGCGCTGCGAGATGCAAAATCTGGCCCGGTGGCCGAGGGCAATGTTGGTGGTGGAACCGGAATGACCTGCCATGAATTCAAGGGTGGGATTGGCAGCGCATCCAGAATCGTCGACTCGCCTTCGGGCACATTCACTCTGGGAGCATTGGTGCAGGCCAACTATGGCGACCGCCTTCTGTTGCGTGTAGATGGCATCCCCGTTGGTCGCTTGATCGGCAGCCAAGAGCCTCCCATTCCCTGGCCAGAGCCTCCCGTCATGAATTCCATCATCGTAGTTATCGCCACCGACGCCCCGCTGCTGCCCGTTCAATGTACGCGGCTGGCGCGTCGTGCCAGTGTTGGGCTGGCGCGCGTCGGCGGCATCAGCTCGAATGCCGATGGCGATATTTTCCTGGCCTTTGCGACAGGCAACACGATGCCCTATGAGAGCGATGACCTGATCCCGTTGCGCATGGTGCCGCATGAACATCTCAGTTTATTTTTCGAAGCTGCCGCGGAAGCCGTGCAGGAAGCCATTCTCAATGCTCTGACGATGGCGGAAACCATGACCGGTTTTGAAGACCGCATCGCCTACGCCTTGCCACTGAAGCGCCTGGTTGAAATTGTGCATCAATACCGATAGAGTGAATTATGAACCCTGAAGATTATTTGGATGCATTATTATCATTACCGGATATGCAGGATTATCCTCCGCAGGTTTCTCCCGATGGCAAGTGGGCGGCCTGGACGTGGTTCCGAGTGGGTTCGGCCGGTGATGTTTTTGCGGTTCCCGCGGATGGCTCTGCGCCCCCACTGCGCCTGAGCGATACGGATGACGAGGCGATGCTGCTCTCCTGGACCCCCGATAGCCGCGCTGTGATTGTCGCCCAGGATCAGGATGGTAACGAGCGCGTTCAGCTTTTCCGCATTGATCTCGACAATCCCCTGGTGATGCAACCCCTGACCGAGCCTGAGCCAAATTACTATATCCAGGGCGGGCAGTTGCATCCCAACGGAAAATGGCTGGTTTACGCCGCCAACCTCGACCTGGAGAGCGGCAGCGAAATTGAGGCGACCCGCGTTTATCGCCACGACCTGGAGAATGGCGAGCGCCTTTTACTTGCCAGCCTGCAAAAACCGGTCTATATGGAACCGAAATTGAATACGACGGGAACGCATATTCTTTACGAACGCAAAGACCTGCATCCCGCCGGGCAGCAAACCTGGCTGGTGGATATTAACGGCCAGGAAGACCGCGAAATTCTCAATTTTGGCCCCGAAATAAAAACCTTCGCCCGTTGGCTGCCTGATAGCCGCCGCGCCCTGGTGCAGG
>CALCSH010000099.1 GCA_937893815.1 uncultured Anaerolineae bacterium
CGCAATTACCCCTACGATTATAGCGAGAACTTCCCCCGGGGGGAGGGCATCTTCCAAAGCGGCGGCATCAAAATCGACATGAACTTCATGAATGTCAACGACTGGGGTCTCGCTCCGGGCATCAGTCTGAGCGAGTTCATCACCGGGTTATATGGAAACGATTCGGAAACAAAATTGATTTCATCCGAAGAGATGCGAATCAACGGCCAAAATGCCTTATTCGTGACCACAGAAAGCACTTTTGGAATCGGTAAGTTTTACCTGTTTAGAATCAGTGATGATACCTTCTTGATATTCGCTCCCAACCCGGAGGCTATCGCCAACTCCACGGTGCAGGGCATTTTGCACTCGCTGGCAATCACCCCCGAGGTTGAAATTGCCTGGTCGTATTACTTGCCCGATCAACCGCCGGTCGGCCTGGCTGCGCCCTGTATGGGCATCGCCGACCCCGTTCCCGATCCCGATGCTCCGCTGCCAGGCTGCTTCGCCAACCATATGGATTCTCCTGATGGGCTGACCCAGGCGTTGGAAGATTTGCTGTTAACCAAGAACATTGGCGGGCTGGTCTATGATCAGATGAACGATCCCATGATGATCGGCTATTGGGGCTCTGAGGGCGCCTGGCGCAGCCCGCTGGAACTGGGCTCGGAGCTAGCCAATGGCCTGCTACCCGAAGATACCCGTGGATTGAGTTTCACCCGCGACCGGACGCTATTTCCCAACTTCGCGGATGTCAATCTCGAGGCCATGTTCGGGCCGGATGTGATCGTATCGCAGATCATCTATAGCCAGGGTTGGGGGTTGGACGGCAAAGGCGGCGCGCTGCCGTATATCGCCGAGGACGCGTGTGGCAAATATTACTGGCACGGGCTGGTGTATTCGCCCATTGATTTTGAAAAATAAGCAGAAACAAAAAACTGGCGCTACGATGAGCGCCAGTTTTTTGATTAGATTAGCTCTTCCAATAAGTTCCGGTAATACTGGTAATTCTCATAGGGAATATATTCGCGCACACGGCCATCCAGCAAGGGGAAATAGCCGCCCTGCTCCAATAGTGGCGGAACCACGCGCAACACTTCCCGCTGGATAGCAGTTTGATCTTGCAAAAGCACATCCGTATCCAGCCCCCCAATCAGGCGTAGTTGGTCGCCAAACTCCTGACGAATATCGAGGTAATCCATATTATTTTCGCCGCTCTCGCAAGCCCACAAACAATTGAAACCATAATCCACGATCAAAGGTAGCAAAGCTCGCGTATTCGCATATGTCCGCCAGATGACGGCCTTGATGTTATGGCGAGCAACCACATCCATCACTGGCCGATAACTTCTGATCACCAAATCTTCATACATTTTTGGCGAGATCAATGCTCCGCTGTTTCCTCCAATCGGTTCACTGAAAATCACGGCATCTACCTGCGCATCTCGCAACAGACGTTCGGTAACCTGAGCAACAAATGCTCCTTGTAGTTCCATCATGGCGCGCACGAAATCGGGTTGATCGATACACAAGTACATAAGTTGGTTGAATCGATGGTGGCCTTCAACACCCATGCTCAGGAAAAAGCCTTCGTGCACGCGCAATAGTAGTGGATATTGGCGATCTTTCCATGCCGGGTTAATCGCTGGTAAACGGTGAGGATCATCGGGGTTGAGGCGGGAGCGGTATTTTTCCAGGTCGGGTAAGGATACAGGCCAATCTTTGGGAACAGGTGCAGGTTCCACATCCAGAAAGATTTCTTCGCGCCGATCGTAGGTGAACTTTTTGGGCAGATCATCTTCCGTACGCAGCTCCGTTTGCTCCCATGCGGCATAAACTTCAGGACGCATCCCTTCGCCAAATAGCGGCACGCGATCAATCACACCACTATCAAAGGTTTGAAGAAATCTCTGCCGACTATTCATTCGATCACCCGATTCCTTTATAAACTAACGCATTTTCGAAAATTCTGTAGTGGTCAATAGTAAGCTAAATATTTTGCACGCAAAGCCGCCAAGACGCAAAGATCGGTTTTTACTCAGCTTTCTTGGCAACCCTGTGCCCTTTGGGTATTGCGCCTTTGCGTGAGATTAATCGGTGTTCAACCTTCTGCTGACGATTACATTTCCACGGATACCAAGCAAAAACAAGATACACTTCTCCGTTTTCATCCGCGACATCCTTGTTCCATTAAGCCGCCATCAAACGTACGTTATCCACACATTCATACGGACCTAACAAAGTGAGTTGATCACCATATTCTAAACGCGTATCGCCGTTGGGCACAATTAATTGACCTGCTTTGCGAACTGCCAAAATCATTATATCCTCCGGCAATTTTAAATCGCGTAGCGGCACGTTGAGAATATTGCGATTGTGTACAATAACTTCACAGATTTCTTTGTCATCATCTGTGCGCGTAATCAGTTCATAAAGGGTTGGGTTGCGCGTGAGCAGCGCCAGTAACATGGCCTGATCGGTAGCGGCATTCATGGCAGTGACACCAAGCTTCTCAAAGCGCTGAATTTCACCGGGAACAGTGACCCGCGCAATGATATGGTCCAGCCCGTAGGTGGAGCGCACATACTCACACACTTGATAATTCTTCTCGGGATCACTAATCACACAAACCATTCGATCCGCTTGTTCATAATAGGCTTCGGCTTCGGCGTTAAATTGATGCGCATACGCCTGAATGGCATCAAATCCACGTCGTTGGGCGCGTAGCACACGCTCTTGATCGGCATCAATCAACACAACGTGGTCATTATGCCCTTTGAGTTGTTCAGCCACTTGCATACCTAAAACACCCGCACCGACAACAATTGTCGGGCGAAGTTTTTCTTTCTCTTTTTCTGGAATCACCCGAATAAAAATCAGAGGTGCCAATGTAACCGTGATAATCGCCACGAGAATGATGGCCGCATTCACCGGGTCGGAGATGACGCCCAGGCGCAGACCAATCGCTGAGGCCGCAATGATCAGGGACAGGCGCGCCGAGAGCAGCGATCCCGCCCCGAGGGTTTCGCGCCAGCCAAAATTCAGTTTGAAAACCAACGCCGGAGCCAGTTTCACCACAATCGCCGCCAGTAACAATATTGGCAGCAACAACAACGCTTCCGGGGAATCCAACAAAGCACTTAAATTAAAATCCACACCCACCATGATGAAGAAAATCGGAATGAAGAATCCAAATCCAAATGATTCGAGCTGATGCATGGTTTCAGCGTCTTCGGGCGTACTGAGCAATGAGATAATCGCACCGGCCAAAAATGCACCTAGAATTATCTCCGTGCCCAGACCTTCAGCCAAAGCCACAAATATAAGCATCATCGTAAAAGCGGCGCGCACCTTTATCTGCGCCGTGGCATGGCTGAGTTCTTCCATCACCCGCCGGATACCCGGAATACGATTGAAGAACAGCGTCCCAAATTGATACATCAGGAAAAAGGCGACGAACAAAACCCCGATCAACAAAATATCGAGCGTGAGGCCGTTCGACAAGGCCGCCACCACGACGGTTATCAACAACATGGTGGCGAAATCGGCGATCAATGCCGCCATCAGCAAGGTTTGACCATAACGCCCGCTACTCAGGCCGCGCTCTTTGAGCACCGGCACAACCACACCCAATGATGTAGTTGAAAGGATCAAGGCAATCATCCAGGGGTTTGTCACCAGATTGGCCTGTACCAGAGCAAAGCCAACCAGAATTGCCAATACCAGAGTAAGCGTAAAACTTAGACCGCCCAACCCCAGGGGGCCAAGCGGTTGTTTTTTGTTGCGTCCCCGGCTTCCGCCAGGATTGGCGATGCTGGTAAAATCGATCTCCATTCCCGAAAGAAACATAAGAAAGACAAAGCCCAATTCAGACAATAAATCTAAAACTATGTCGTGGTGAGCCACCCATCCCAATCCGGAACGGCCAACAAGAATACCCACCATAATTTCCCCAACCACAATTGGCAGGCGTAATTTCTTGAAGCGTGACAAAACAATCGGCACAATAAACGCCAAAAATACTACGATCAGCAAAGGATAAAAAGAAAGGGGTTCTTCCATGTTTTTTATACCCTGGTCCTTCAAACGCGATTTCTAGAATGGGTATGCTCAGATACCTACTCCGTGCATACCCATCGAAAAATCAGCCAACCTACCCGTCAATAATAACTATAGGACTTACGCAACTCGATAAAAAATATCCCGAAAATAGGGGGGGTGTGGGCGAAGCCCACACCCCCCCTATTTTCGGGCATTCTCTTGTACAAGTGCGTAAGTCCTAAACTATTCATAATGGGCGCTTCAAAACTTTTCACCCATATTCGCCCAACAGCATCGCTCAAATCGCGCGATCCCCATAGAGTTTGCGATGCACAATGCTCAAGGCGCGCACCTGATCAACGGCGTGGTACGACGAACGCACCAGCGGCGCGCTCTCAACCCACTGAAAGCCAATCTCTTCGCCAAATTGCTTGAGTTCGGCAAATTCTTCGGGGGTATAGTAGCGTTCAATTGGCAGGTGTTTGCGGCTGGGCTGCAAATACTGCCCAATCGTAAGAATATCCACGCCCCAGGTGCGCAAATCACGCATCGTGGCTTTGACTTCGTCCAGCGTTTCGCCCAAACCCAGCATGATGCCCGATTTCGTCAATACTTCAGGATCAAGCCGCTTGGCATTGCGCAGGGTGGCTTCGGCCCAGGCATAATTATCTTGCGGTTGAACCCCCTTGAACAAACGCGGCACAGTTTCCACGTTATGATTCAGAATCTCTGGCCGGGCTTCCATCACAATGCGCAGCGCTTCAATATTGCCTTTAAAATCAGGGATCAACACCTCAATTGAACAGCCCGGCTGAAGTTGCCGAATGCGCCGAATCAGCATGGCAAATATCGGCGCGCCGCCATCACGGCGGTCTTCGCGGTTGACGCTGGTAATCACGGCGTGTTTGAGCTTCATCTTGGCGACCGCCTGAGCAATGCGCTCTGGCTCATTCCAATCGAGAAACGAAGGCTTGCCGTGCTTAATATCGCAAAATCCGCAAGTGCGGGTGCAAACATCACCCAACATTAAGAAAGTAGCCGTGCCAGCCCCCCAGCACTCCCCCAAATTTGGACACATGGCTTCTTCACAAACCGTGTGCAACTCTTTCGAGCGCATCAACTGCTGAATTTCTTCGTAGGTTTCACCCATCGGTGCGCGCACCCGAATCCACGGGGGGCGGCGTTTGGGGGTAGTATCGATTTCATCGGGTTTCACCCGGTCACGGGTGGGGGTAACAGGCATAGAGGCTCCTTGAAAACAGTAATTCCCCCTATTCTACTCTGCCCGAAAGAATTTCACAAATTAGAGCTGTATATGAAATTAGGGTAATTAGGAAACAGGTAATCAGGGTGGTAAATGGCGCTCAACCGAATTGCCTAATCACGGCTACCTGTTTCCTCTACCTGGAGGCGATTCCCGCTCACTGACAAGATTTTCACGCGTGCGCCGGTGGGGATTGCCTTGTTCTCCGCTGATTCTGCGCTCCAAAGTTCGCCATTCACCCGCACAATCCCAGAACCATAGGGCGAAATCGGCTCTTTGACAGTGCCAACCTTCCCCAACAAGATTTGATTGCCCATACGGACAGGCGCTTTCTGAGCACGCAGCGCAAACGCCAGAATGGTAACAAACGTGCCCCCCGTGATCAACGAACTGATCACAACCAATGGCACCGAAACGCGCTGAAATTGCGGCGTAGAGGGCGAATTAAACAGCATCAACGCGCCCGCAATCAATGAACCAACTCCGGCGATGGTCAGCGCGCCATGCGTGGGCGCTTTTATATCCAACACAAACAGCGCAAAAGCGATCCCCAAGAAGATCAGCCCAAACCAGTTGACGGGTAACACCCCCAATCCATAGGCCGACAGCGAAAGACTGACCACGCCAATAAAGCCAGCCACCCACCCGCCGGGACTGGATAATTCAATTAGAATTGCCTGCACCCCAATCGTCAGAAAAATGAAAACGATATTGGGATTGGTGAGCACCAGCAATAATTCTTCAATCAGCGAAAGTTTTAATTCCAAAACTTCCGCATTGGCCGTATGCAAAACGCGCTCCCCGGCGGTGGTCTCCACGAGAAATCCATCGAGTTGACTGAGTAAATCATGCACGTCGCTGGCGACAAAATCAATCAGACCGATCTTCAGGGCTTCATTGGCTGATACGGCGCGAGCATCTTCGATGGTGGCTTCGGCGAGGGCCACAGCATCCGGGCCGCGTTGTTCTGCCAGGGAGCGCACCTGTGCCTTCAGGATTTCCTTGACCTTGGCTTCCATCGTTTCGCCAATATCTTCGCCTTGCGCCCCCACCGGGCTGGCAGCCCCAATGGCCGTTTCTGGTGCCATAGCCGCAGCATGTCCTGCCAATGTGATTACCGTTCCGGCGCTGCCAGCCATGGCGCCACGCGGCGCAACGTAGATCACCACAGGTACTGAACTGCCGCGGATAGCGGAGATCATATCGGTCATCGTTTCTACACCCCCGCCGGGCGTATTGAGCACCACTATCAGGACTTCTGCCTGACGCTGCTCGGCCAGACGCAGGCCGCGCGCCAGGTATTCGGCCACGGCTGGGGTGACAGGGCCATCGGCGGTGAGCACCCATGCCTGGGGCAATTCGCTTTGGGCATGGGCATCTACCCAAAGCAGCAGACACAGTGCGGCGAGAGCTAAACCCAGAATGCCGCGCAAGCGAAGATGATGAACCGGTTTTAAGGTTTTTTTCATCGGTTTAACGTCCTACTGGCGGCTTGTTCAATCCAGGCGGCAACTCCGGGGGCGCGACCCGTGGCTGCGCGGAGAATTTCTACCAATTGTTCTGGCGGCTGTGCGGCAAGCTGCTGATACGTTACTACACCGGCTGCTGCCAGAATTTGCGCATACTTTGGCCCGATGCCATTGATCCGGGTGAGGTCATCAGGAATCGGCGCGGGGACAGAGGCTTTCGTAGGGCGCACAGGTGCGGGAGCAGAATCCGCATCGGGGGGTAGTATCACCGGCGGGGTAGGTTTGGATTTGCGCTGCAAAGGCTGATCTTGCAACCACCACCACAGCAGCAATCCCATCAACAATCCTAACTCTAACCCCAGCCACATCCAGGCAAATTTCTTTTTCCGAGCGCCAAATGGCAAATATCTACGCATCATTTTCTCTCCTTCTCATTCATCATCCGCAGAGCCTGATAGCCAGCCGAAAATTGGCTGAGGAAGATCAAACCCAATATCCCAAGATACCACAGCCAGATTGTCTGGACACGTCCAGTGATTCCGTCTTGAACAGCATCGAGATTCTGCTGAAGATTTTGAATATGGTTGGCTAACGCCTCCACCGCGGGATTCAACTCTGCCAGTTGTTGATTGATCTGATAGATATCATCGGCCAAACCGGAGAGATCATCGCGCAAAGTGAGCAGATTTAAGCTGGTGTTATCAAAATCATCTTCAAGGCTGTACAACTCATCGGGTATGCCCTCTAAATTGCTACTAAGGGCTTCCAGCGCCGTATCTAAAGGAACTTCGGGCGCATAATCAATCCCCAGCCCTATCGTCCAAGCGTTGCCGAAGGGGTTGGGGATAGAGAACTGAAAAGCGGATAAGAATATCAGGGTTTCATCGACGGCCGCCGCGGTTTCGATTACACTGGGCATGGATGCCTGCACACCATCGAGGGCTACAGGAATATCCTGCGTGATGACCTGAGCGACTTGATCTACCAGCGGGCGCGTGTCGGTGAGGGTCAGGCTGGTATCCACGGTTGTCTGATGAGCGGTGTCGAGCGAGTTTTGTATGGCAATCAGCACATCATCGGTTTCGTCAACAATCGTAGCGATGGTGGTCAAGCTGGCATCGGCAAATATCAGACTTTCCTGTAGGTGTGTTTGAAAATTCTGAACGTTTTGATAGCCGTAAAATGCGGCCGCGAGGCTCATCCCGGCCCACACAATGCTGAGCAGCAAACGAAATCCGCCCATGATTCGGGGTATGGTTGTATTTGGCATGGTCTAACTTTACATCAAACCGTGGCTTTCTGCAACTCATTCAGAGATCGCTTGACCCGTTATACGCCTCACGGTAAAATCAAGCGGCAGTACCGAAAAGCATTGGGATAGTATGCGGGCGTCGCCAAGTGGTAAGGCATCAGCCTTCCAAGCTGACATTCGCCGGTTCGAATCCGGTCGCCCGCTCTCGGGCCCATAGCTCAGTGGTAGAGCAGGCGGCTCATAACCGCTCGGTCGTTGGTTCGAAACCAACTGGGCCCACTTTTAAAAAGCTCCTTCTCAGGGGCTTTTTTTGTTTCTCATCCTACTCATTCTGGCACACGATACGCGTCACAATATCCAGATTTCCGAGCAGGAGGAGGGGCGAAGTTCACAAGGCACACGGAAGGGCGCTTTGCGATGCGGAAGTGCCGGTATAGGGGCAAAACATATGGCTCTATACTTGACTCTACTGCAAAAAGCCGATGACGGAGATGTCCGCCGGAATATATGGGGGTGGTGGCTTCGCCACCACCCCCATATATTCCGGCGGGAACACCTGCACGGTAGTTTTTTCAGTGGAGTCATACTTGCTTTTAGGATCTTTAGGAACCGCCGTGAGAAATCCCAGATTTAGGGGTATAGGGCGTGTTTTTAATAGGCTATCAATAGGTTATCTATAGGTTATAATCATAGCAAGCATACGGGATCAAGGGAGAAAACATATGGCGAAGGTGAAGAAAAATCCTATTTTGCAAGGACTAAGTGGGCGGATTGGCAATCTGGTGTTCAAGGAATATGGGGATAAGACCGTGGTTAGCCAACGGCCCATACACGACCCCAAGCGGGAACCAACCCCAGGGGAAGCCCGCCAACGGGCGCGCATCAAAGAGGCTGCGGCCCAGGCAAAATCCATCTTGAATACGGATGAAGGTCAACGATACTACCAGGCGGCGCGCCAGCGGTTGGGAAAACAAAGCACCTACCACACAGCGGTATTTGATTTTTTCGGAATGCCCGAAGTGGTGGCGGTGCGCCGGGGGGATGGCGGCGAATTAAT
>CALCSH010000100.1 GCA_937893815.1 uncultured Anaerolineae bacterium
ATTTGGCGTAAACTGCGAACCCGATGAAATCACAAAGCCTCCTTCCATTTGCGCCTTGACCAAGGCAGGGTTGATGGCTTTACCTACATCAAAGGCGGACACGCCACGCAGAACCTCAACACGACCTGTATCCAGGTCAACTTCTACCTCTACAGACTGGGAGCCTGTCGTATAGTGAACCACGGAGCGCGTTCCTTGTCCGGTCTCTGGGTCAAGTCCTGTGACATAGGTAGGCATGAATTTGCCGCGCCCAATAATCGGGCCTCCCATCCAGCCCTGATCGTCAGGTTTTGGTAATCCGTAGATGACCAAATTTTTGAGGGGTTGTTCTTGTTCACTCTTGTACGATACTACCACCCCATCACGAATATCCAGGTTTTCAGGGTCTTCATCCCAGGCTTCGGAAACCAAGTCAAGAACCTGCCGTCGGGCATCCCTGGCAGCGTTGACAACGGCGTTGCCCATACTCCAGGTTAGTCGACTGGCAACCGTTTGCCATTCATAAGGACTGTAGCGTGTATCCACCGGGGAGGAAATACGCACAGATTCATAAGGCACACCCAAAGCAGCGGCAGCCATTTGAGCCATCACCGTAAATGCACCCTGACCCAGGTCTTGCCCGCCAAGACCCACATTGACAGTTCCATCTTCTGCCAACTCAACCCAGGCACTCGAGCCAGCGTTGGGTGGCATAGCAGGTGCTTTCCACATGATGGCAGTGCCTTTGCCGCGCCGTTTGTTGGGCGCACTGGCTGGGCTCTTCTGCCCCCACTGGATGGCTTTGGCGGTTTCCTCAATGCACTTGGATAATCCGGTTGGGTGCATTTTGAACCCGGTCACTGTAATACTGCCTTCCTTGACGCAGTTGATGCTGCGAATCTTTACAGGGTCAATGCCAGCTTTGTGAGCCAGTTCGTCAACACACTGCTCTAAGCCGGTGTGCATTTCAGGCATGCCAAAACCGCGATAGGCACCACCCACGGGGTGGTTGGTATAGACACAAATGCTGTCCGCTTTTACATTGGGTACTTCGTAAGGTCCGGTGCTGCTGTATCCGGCCGCGCGGGTGACATTGACGCCATATTCGGTGTAGGCTCCACCCCCCCAGTAGTAGGTGTTTTCCATGGCCAATATCTTGCCATTCGCATCACAGCCCATCTTGAAGTAGGCTATCAATTCTTGTCGTACAAATGCCGTGTAAAATTCTTCTTCCCGGGTAAGTGCCAATTTGACTGGGCGGCCTTTCGTTTTGGATGCAATGGCAACTACCAATGCCTCCATGCTAACGCCAGCCTTGCAGCCAAATCCACCACCGATTTTGGGCGCAATCACGCGTACAGCACTCTGTGAAACACCCAGGGCTTGGGCAATCAGGTTACGCTGGGCAAAGGGAGATTGCGAACTCGCCCAAAGTGTGATTTCGCCGGTTTCATCCCACTGGGCGATGGCAATATGGGTTTCAATAGGCACATGTTGGATATGAGGTACCCGGAATTTTCGCTCAACAATCGTAGTGCATTTCTCCCAGGCGCTATCCACATCCCCTTTACGAATTTTGAAGTGGTTGGAAATATTCGTCCCAGCTTGAGGGAAAATAAAATTAGCCACTTTATATTCACTCAGGTCGGGATGCAACAAGGGGGCTTCGGGTTTCACCCCTTCTTCAGGGTTCAGCACCGGTTCCAGAACTTCATATTCAACCTCGATCAGCTCGAGGGCATTTACGGCAATTTCTTCGCTGGTGGCTGCAACACCGGCAACCGGGTCACCAACATAACGAACCCGATCACGGCAGAAGATGTTGCGGTCTTGCAAATACAGGCCAAGGAATCCGGAGAAATCATCTCCGGTAACCACGGCCTTCACGCCGGGAAGCGCTTCTGCTTTACTGGTATCGATGGATTTTATCAACGCATGAGGATGAGGGCTGTGCAGGATGCGTGCGAACAACAACCCGTTGCCAAATTGTAAATCATCCGCATAGATTGCCGCGCCAGTTACTTTTTCACGATTATCCAGGCGAGGCTTGCTCTCACCGATGGGTTTTGGAATTCTTTCGTTGATTTCAGCGTTTGTCATTGAGAGTCTCCTATACCATCTGAGCGGCTTCTTGCACAGCCTCGACGATTCTGACATACCCCGTGCAGCGGCACAAATTTCCGACCAATGCCTCTCGGATTTCAGCCTCGTTTGGGTTGGGGTTTCGGTTAAGCAGAGCCTGGGAGGCTATCAAAATGCCCGGGGTGCAGAATCCACACTGAATTCCGCCCGATTCCATGATCGCTTCCTGAATCGGGGCAAGGTTGCCATTCTCAGACAATCCCTCCACCGTTACGATCTCAGAAC
The DNA here is from genome assembly GCA_937893815.1 of uncultured Anaerolineae bacterium. Classification (GTDB taxonomy): domain Bacteria; phylum Chloroflexota; class Anaerolineae; order Anaerolineales; family UBA11858; genus NIOZ-UU35. The sequence goes on from CALCSH010000100.1 coordinate 2,347, forward strand.
CATCGCATTCCACTGCCAGGATCATGCAACTGTTGACCGGTTCGCCATTGATCATAACCGTGCAGGCGCCGCATTCCCCGGCTGAACACCCATTTTTTGTACCGGTGATTCCAAGCCGCTCCCGCAGCATTCTCAACAATGTCATGTTGGATGGGACATCAATCTGCTCGGGTTCGCCATTTATCGTGAATGTTATTTTATGATATGCCATGTTCTACCTTCCGAGTTGATTCCAGATTTCTGTTAATGCTTTTTGGGATAGGTTTCTGGCCATGATCTTGCGATAGCGGGCACTGGCGCGCACATCGTCAATTGGAGTACAACCTTCCATAGCTGCTTTGGCAGCATCTGCGATCGTTTCGTCCGTAACCGGTCTGGCTGCAAGAAGTTCTTCGACTTTTTCAACCACCAGAGGCACCGGTGCCACGGAAGCCATAGCCAGTTTTATGCGATAGCCAGAAGCAGCCGTTTCATCCGGGAAACCCAATACCGTTACACCGATGATGGATAAATCACTGGATTTGTTGCGGCCCAATTTAAAATATTTGCCCACCATACCTGTTGGCGAAAGCGGAAGTTGAAGAGATGTAACTACGTCTCCGGGTTTCAGTGCTGTCGAACCCGGCCCTTTGAAAAACGTTGTCAGGGGTTCCTGGCGAGCGCCATCCAGGCCATGTACATTTAGCACGCCCCCCAGCAAAATACAAGCCCCTATGGTGTCTCCGGCTGGGGACGCATTACAAATATTACCAACGATGGTTGCCCTGCTTCTCAGTTGATAACTGGCTACTTTGTCGACAGCGTCTGCCAGAACAGCATAATGTTTTTTTACGTCTGGATGGGCGCTGACCTGGTTCATAGTTACCGCTGCGCCGATGGTCAGGCCTTTGACCGGGTCAAAGGAAATCCCATTGGTTCCATTCAACCCTTTGACATCAATGATGTATTTATCCTTCCAAACCCCATCGCGCATGCGAACGAAGATATCTGTACCACCCAAAAGGGGGCGCGCTTCACCTGCGTGCGCTGCTAAAAACTGACTTGCCTCCGCCAGCGTTTTGGGTTTGATATAGTCAAATTCTGGCAAACTTGGGTGTGCATCGTGCATATGTTTATCCTCTTTTCACTCAAGAGTCATTGAAATTGGCATTATCTCTGAATCAGTTGCTCTCTTTGAAAGCCACAAAGCGAGCCCAACAGGAAGCCAGTTCCATTCCTTTTTGGATGAAACAGCCAAAGAAGTAGCGACCGCTCTCCATAGTCATCAAATCCGTGCCCAGGTTCTCGGCGTGGATAATACCTTTGGGGAACAGGTTGAGGTGCATGTCCTGATAATACTTGTCCAACGGATAAATCGTATCCCAATCGGCGCCGTACTGTTCGATCAGTTTCTGGTTGGCTTCCTCAAACGTTTTGGGATGCCACAGGCGTTGAATGGTGTTCATTGGATGTTCCATGGCCACACAGTCTACCGCCAGCCATTTGATTTTCTTTTCGATACACCAGTCGGCGAAATCGGGCGAAGGGCCTGGGTGGCGAATCATATAGCGGAACTCGTCCGAATCGGGGCTGTTCCAGCCATATTTGCCATAACCGGTCTTAATGACCAGAATATCGCCCTGGCGAACATCAACGACCTTTTCGACCATCTCAGGAGTGTAAACACTGGTATCGCTTACAAGCCCGGATATATCCGCCATAGCTCCGGGGCCAAACCATTTCTCGAAAGGCATTTCGCCAATCGTCTTACCGGCGGCGTGGAAGTGCTTCTCACCATCCATGTGGGTTGCCAGATGGAAACTGGCTTTGCAGTGTGCGTTATTGCGTCCCAAACCAAAATACTGCCCGCCGACGCGTTTGGTGTAATTGACGCTCAGCGGCACGTAGTTAGCCCATTGCGGCGTTTGCACACTGAATGGCAGGGTCATATCCAGTGTCTCCGTGGCGTGCATGAAAGCGAAGAATTCGGCTTCGTTCATACCTTCCGGCGCTTGCAGAGCCACAACACGGCTCCAGGCAGATTCGACTTCCATAAATGGGATTGGGTTCACCATGATCCAGGCGCGCTGATTGCTCAACTCTTTTATTTGCCC
>CALCSH010000101.1 GCA_937893815.1 uncultured Anaerolineae bacterium
ACACGCTGCATCACCTGCCGCAGGATGAGCATATCCCAGCTTATCAGGAGTTGTACCGCGTCCTGAAGGTTGATTCGACAGGGGTGGTGGTCAATGGCTGGGGCGATGCGCTCATTCCGCGCAGGTTACTCAAGCCCATGCGATGGACCAATCGCCTGATCGGTATCCTCCGCCGCATATTTGGGATTCAGGCTCCGCAGCACCCAGCGAAACTATCCCCAACCCCGGAGAGCGAAAAGCGCAAAAGCACCTTTGTGCGCAAATACGATGCCGAGTGGCTGAATGAACAGCTTGCGTCGTTGATGGATTTCGATATCTACGTTTGGCGCGGTGTGAGCGTCAAACATTTGCGTACTTTTGTTCACAGTGACTTCGGCGGAAGGCAGCTTTTGCGTCTGCTCTTCTGGCTCGAAGAACGCGCACCGCGCTATTTTGGCGAAAACGGTCAGTATCCGCTAGTCGTGATCCGTAAAAATTAAAGACTCCACTGCAAAAGACATTTTCACCGCAGAGTGCGCAGAGAACGCGGAGATTTTTTGACGATTTCGCACTTTTAAAACTCTGCGCTCTCCGCGTTCTCGGCGGTGAAGGGTTTTTGCAGTAGAGTCATTAAAAGAACAAACCGCAAAGACACAAAGAACACGAAGAAATCCTTTGTGTCTTCGTGATATAAAAAATGATCCTTTTGGAGTATCTATGAACTGGAAAGAACAAGTTGTCCTCGTTACCGGTGGCACCGGCTCATTTGGTAAAAAATTCATTCGCATCATGCTGGATGAATATCAGCCGAAAAAAATAATTGTTTATAGCCGCGATGAACTTAAACAGCATGAAATGCGCACAGCCGGGTACAATCACCCCAGTTTGCGCTATTTCATTGGCGATGTGCGCGATTTAGAGCGCATGAAGCGCGCCATGCAAGGCGTAGATGTTGTGGTGCATGCTGCCGCGCTCAAGCAGGTTCCTGCCTGTGAATACAACCCGATGGAAGCGATCAAGACCAATATTCTTGGCAGCAGCAACGTGGTTAACGCGGCATTAGATAGCGGTGTGAAAAAAGTGCTGGCATTGAGCACCGATAAAGCCGTCAACCCCGTGAATCTCTACGGGGCGACGAAATTAGCCGCTGAAAAACTAGTTGTGCAAAGTAACGCCTACGCCGGGAAGTATGCGACCCGCTTGAGTTGCGTGCGTTATGGCAATGTAGTCGGCAGCCGAGGCAGTGTTGTGCCAGTTTTCCTACGACAGCGCGAGAGCGGAAAGCTCACCATTACTGATGACCGTATGACCCGCTTCTGGCTTTCGCTGGAACAAGGTGTGCGATTTGTGATTAAAAATATTGAGCATATGCAGGGCGGAGAAGTCTTTGTCCCCAAAATTCCCAGCATGAAAGTCGTTGATCTGGCGAAAGCAGTCGCTCCGGATGCCAAATTGGATATCGTTGGAATCCGTCCCGGAGAAAAATTACACGAGATGATGATTTCGCGTGACGAATCGCGCTCAACGATTGAACTCGATGAGATGTATGTTGTTCTCCCGGTAGAAGCCTTCTGGTTTGGCGGCGAATGGGATGAAAAAGGTGCTCCCGTTCTTGACGGTTTCCGTTATTCCAGTGATGACAACCCGGATTGGTTAGGTGTCGATGAAATCAAGAAGATCATTGCTCCATTTGAGGAGGATTATTCGAAAGGTCGATTTTCCTAACCTGAGAGTTTGCGTTCTCTCGGTTAATCAACGAAAGCCCGGCGTAAAATTTGCGGGCAAACATCTATGAAAATATTAGTCACCGGGGTGAGCGGCTTGCTGGGCATCAATGTTGCTATCGAAGCTGCCCAGCATCACGATGTGGTTGGCATTGTCAACAATCACCCCCTGAGAACGCAGGCATTCTCTGTGAAACAGGTTGACCTGCGTCCGCCCGGCGCAATCGAACGCCTGTTGGATAGCGTGCAACCCGATTGGGTAATTCATTGTGCCGCCCTGGCAAACCTGGAAGCCTGCGAAAAAGAACCCCAACTGGCCAGGGAACTGAATATCGATCTCCCACAAAAACTGGCATCTCATGTCGCCAGGGGCGGAGCGCGCCTGCTGCATGTTTCCACCGATGCGGTATTTGATGGCTACACCGGAAACTACGCTGAAGAAGATACGCCGAACCCCTTGAGTGTCTACGCTCAAACCAAATTGGCCGGAGAACGCGCAGTCCAAGATGCCAACCCGGATGCGGTCATCGCCAGGGTAAATCTATTTGGTTGGAGTTTGAGCGGAAGACGTAGTCTGGCGGAATTTTTTTTCTACAATCTTCAGGTGGGCAACCCGGTCAAGGGATTTACGGACGTATTCTTTTGCCCCTTGCTTGCCAACGATATGGCCAATCTTTTTCTGAAAATATTAGCCAGAGGCTTGAAGGGGCTGTACCATGTGTTTAGCAGTGATAGCATCAGTAAATATACCTTCGGTTTAACAATTGCCAACACTTTTGCACTCAACACAGAGCTTATCGCACCTATCTCTGTATCTGCCGCTGGCCTGAGGGCTGCTCGTTCCCCCAACCTGACAATGTGTGTGGACAAGTTAATCCACGATTTGGGCGAAACTCCCCCCACGATATCCACAGGCCTGGACCGGTTTTATGCACTTTATCAACAGGGTTATCCACAGATGTTGAGTAAGCTTTGCATTTCTGGAGAAGAAACAATTCGCTAACAAAAATTACAAGAAATATAACTACCTTGCAATCACTCGTTCGAGAAACTAAAATGGAAAGCAGAAAACTCGGGCTTTCTGATCAACCCCTCTCTTTGATAGTATTCTTTGAAAATCCGCTTGAGTTACGGAATTTGCGCTGGACTTCAACTATGGCAGAGCAGTTTGAATATTATGTACGAAAAATGTATGCTAAATATTCCCAACAGTGGTGGTGGATTCCGCTTGCCCTCCTGTTGGTAAGTATTGCTTCCTATGGCTTACTGGCATCGAAACTGGGATTCTATTTCGATGATTGGACTGCTATCCTGGCTTTGCATGCGAAGATTGACTTATGGAAATTCTACCAGTCGGATCGTCCATTTTCAGCCTGGACATTTTTGGTGTTCGGCCCCATCCTGGGGCTATCACCCCTAAATTGGCAAATTTTCACGCTTGTTTTACGTTGGGCAACGGCCTGGGGTGTTTACTGGATGCTTGGTTATTTCTGGCCGAATAGAAAACAAGTAGTATTTTTGATAGCTCTGGTTTTCGCTGTTCACCCTGTGTTTACACAGCAATCTATTTCTGTCGCGTATAGCCAGCATTTTATAACGTACGCATTGTTTGTTCTGTCGTTTGGATCCATGCTGGCAATGATTTCTGGGCGACGACCAGCGCTAATGTTTTCTATCTCCATCATTGCCACAATTTTGCATTTAATGACCATGGAGTATTTTTGGGGATTGGAACTGCTTCGTCCGGTGGCGCTTTGGTGGGTCATTGCCAGGGAAGATAAAAACACCGTTGCGGAAAAAGTCAAACGTCTGGTTAAAAACTGGAGTCCGTATCTAGGGGCATTGATTCTGATTGTATTCTGGCGCTTTGTCTGGGTAGATTTTGCGGGCGGCGATACCAACAGTCTAAAATTGGTGGCTTATATTATTTCTGAGCCAGTCAAAGGGCTTATTCAACTCAGCCAAACAATACTGCGGGATTCTGTTGTTCTGATAGCCTCTACCTGGTACAAAACATTACAGCCGGGCTTGATTGATTTGGCTTCGCCTTCATTGATGATTTCTTGGGCAGTCGTACTGGGTACCGCTGTTCTTGTTTACATTTTCGGTATGAAAATTCATCCGGAGGAAAACTCAGAACAATCCGCGGAGCATATTTGGGCCAAGCGGGCATTAGTTTTTGGTATCTACGCCATGTTGGTTGGAATGTTGCCTGGCTGGTTGGTATTTCGAGAGATATCGAGAGGTCTATTTTCAGACCGTATTGCGTTGCCGGGTATGCTCGGCGCCAGTATTGTGATGGTAAGTCTGGCAGTGTTATGCACATCCAGACGGAAATTACTCGTTGTTTTGATTAGTATATTTGTCGGCCTGGCTGCAGGTTTTCATTTTCGGAATGCTAATGTATATCGCTGGGAATGGGTAGAACAACGCCAATTTTTCTGGCAATTATACTGGCGTGCCCCGGCATTGGAAGAAAATACAGCGATCCTGGCCGATGGCGCTTTGTTTAATTTCACGGGCGAACACCCCACAGGCTCAGCTTTGAATGTGCTATATTCGACGCATAAAAAAACCGGACAACAGCCATATTGGTTTTTTGAGATAGATGATAATTTTTATAAGGATATCAGCATATTGCTGGATGGTTTGCCGATACACTATAGTATTCGCAATCTCAAATTTGATGGGAATGGACATAATAACCTTGTAGTTTGGTATGACTTTCCTGGGAGTTGTGTGTGGGTACTCTCAGAACAGGATAGACTAAACCCAAATATTCCGGTAGTCACCAGGGCTGCTATACCCGTATCAAATTTATCACGCATAAACCTCTCCTCGGAAGCTTCTACACCACCTTCACAAGATATCTTTGGCCCCGAGCCAGATCATACCTGGTGCTATTATTTTCAGAAGGCCAGCATTGCCTACTATCAGCAAGATTGGGAAGGAATAGTTGCGCTGGGGGAAATCGTGGAGGCGAGCGATTTTGAACCCAATACCGATAACAAACTTGAATGGTATCCTTTTATTGATGCATATGGCCGTACTGGAGATTGGGATCAAGCGGAGAACTTGACCATCAATGCCTTTAAAGGCGACGAAAACGTCCAAGGGATGTTTTGTGAGATTTGGGGGAATTTTATAACAGAAACACCATTTACGGCTAAACGCGATAAAACAGTATCGAATGTAATAGATTTTTTGGGTTGCAATTCGCTTCCCTGAATAATAATGTTCTGAGTGCATTTCACCAGGGTTATTCGAACGCTGCGAAAACCTTTAGTTGATTATTGATTTGCCAAACAAAGGAGCTATATATGCAAACCCCTGCCCCCGAAATCACCATTGCCGATCGAAAAGTCGGCCAAAACTATCCCACCTACTTTATCGCCGATATTGCTGCCAACCATGATGGCGATTTGGAGCGCGCCAAGCTGCTCATCCGCCTGGCAAAAGAAGCCGGAGCTGACGCGGCCAAATTTCAAAATTTCCGCGCCCCCAAAATTGTCTCGGATTATGGATTCAAGGCCCTGGGTGGGCAGTTGTCGCATCAGGCATCCTGGAAGAAAAGCGTTTTCGAGGTTTACGCCGATGCCTCGGTTCCCTTCGAGTGGACGCCGATTCTGAAGGAAGAGTGCGATAAAGTCGGCATTCACTACTTCTCTTCGCCCTACGATTGCGAAGCCATCGATATGCTCGATGCCTACGTCCCGGCTTTCAAAGCCGGTTCGGGCCTCATGTCCTGGCCGGATGCCCTGGTACGCATGGCAAAATTTGACAAACCTATTTTGATCGCTACCGGTGCAGCCGACATCAGTGACGTGGTGCGCGCCGTGCGCGCTGTGCGCCCCTACAACGACGAGATTGTTCTTTTCCAGTGTAATACCAATTACACCGCCGCCGACTCGAATTATGATCACCTCAATCTCAACGTACTCAATACGTACGCCGCCATGTTCCCGGATGTTGTGCTAGGTCTCTCTGATCATACCCATAGCCCGGCTCCGGTGGTCGGCGCGGTGGCGCTGGGGGCGCGCCTGATCGAACGTCACTTCACCGACAGCAATGACCGCCAAGGCCCCGACCATAAATTTGCCATGAATCCCGTCAACTGGGCCGAGATGGTGCATCAGGTTCGCACCTTGGAGCGTGCATTGGGATCGTATGACAAATTTGTTACCGGCAACGAGCAAGAAACCTACTGGCTGCAACGCCGTTGCCTGCGTGCCGCCCGTGAAATCAAGGCCGGTGAGATGATCACCGACGAGATGGTTGAGCCACTGCGCCCGAACGCCAAAGGCGCTGTCCAATCCTGGGAAATTGATCTTCTCATTGGGAAAAAGGCGCTCATCGATATGCCTTATGGCATGGATATGCGTTGGGAAAATATCGGAAAATAAAGTTGGCAGGTTCCAACGTTTGAGCGTTCCCTGTTGCTAACAGAACTTATGCGCATCCTCTACTTCTCCCGCGAATATACCACCCACGACCACCGTTTTCTGTCGAAATTAGCACAGACTGAACATCAAATTGGTTATCTTCGTTTGGAAAGCCGTGGACATGCCCTAGATGACCGGCCTTTGCCGCCACAGATTGAACTCATCCACTGGGCGGGTGGCCAATCCAAAGCGAAACTTCGGGATAGCCCGCGGTTGGTTGCCAGCCTAAAAAAGGTCTTCCGCACCTTCAAGCCGGATCTGGTTCAAGCTGGCCCCATCCAGACGGTCGCCTTTCTTATCGCTTTGACTGGGTTCCACCCATTGGTGAGTATGTCGTGGGGCTACGACCTGCTCATAGACGTGAATCGCAATCGCTGGTGGCGCTGGGCAACCGAGTATACGCTCAAACGCAGCGCTGCTTTTTTGGGAGATTGCGGTACGATTCGCGAGTTGGCAATCCAGCATGGTATGAAACCTGACCGTATTGTGACCTTTCCCTGGGGCGCGAATATTCAAAAATATGCACCGGGCGATGATGGTGGTTTGCGTGCGCGCCTCGGTTGGGGTCCTGAGAACTTTGTATTGCTCTCAGCCCGCGGTTGGTCACCAATCTACGGTGTCGAAGATTTGGCACGGGCCTTCGTCCAGGCTGCCCGCAAGCGCCCGGAATTGCGCCTGCTGATGCTTGGTAACGGCCCACTGGCTCCCACCATTCGGCGGATATTTATAAAAGCCGATATGCTTGACCGGGTGCATTTTCCGGGTCAGGTCAATCAGGCCGACTTGCCCAATTATTACCGCGCCGCCGATTTGTATATCAGCACCTCCCACAGCGACGGCACTTCCATCTCGCTGCTCGAAAGTCTGGCCTGCGGCACCCCCGTTTTGCTGACCGACATCCCTGGCAACCAGGAGTGGGTTCCCCCCTCTCCCCACGGGAGAGGGGCCGGGGGTGAGGGAGTGGGTGAGGGCATCGGTTGGCTTTTCAAAGATGGCGATGCGAGTTCTTTACGGGATGGCATCCTACATGCCTGGGAGGCGCGGGAGCAGCTCCCCGCGATGGGTGTAGCCGCCCGCCATTTGGCAGAATCACGCGCCGATTGGGAAAAGAACTTCCCTCAACTTTTTGAAGTTTACCGTACTGCCTTGTCGTAACCCAATCGCTGAATCCCAAAGGAAAAATGCGGTGCTGCAATTCAATCAACTGGTAACTGAATTCCAATCCATTGGCGTCGTGCGCGGCGATACGTTGTTAGTGCATAGCTCGTATAAATCCTTCGGCGGCGTGGAGTGCGGCCCTCAGACTGTCATCGATGCCCTGCTGCACGCCCTCGGTGAAGACGGTACGCTAATTATGCCCACCTTCAATTTTGATTTTTGCAAGGGCGCTCCCTGGGATGTGAACGAAACCCCCTCGCACATGGGCATTATCACCGAGCTGGTGCGCAAAGACCCGCGCAGCAAGCGCGTGTTTCACCCGATTTACTCCTTTGCCGTCATCGGGGCGCAGGCCGAATTTCTCACCGCTGAGCGTTATAAGAGCAGCTACGAGCGTGAGTCCCTCTTTGGTAAGCTACGCCAACTCGATGGCAAGATCATGGTCATCGGTCTGAGCTACAACGACAGCATGACCTTTTTTCACCACGTCGAAGAGCTGGAGGGCGTAGATTACCGCTATCTTAAAACCTTCATCGGCATGATTACGGACGAGAACGGCGAAACCTACGCAGATTCGTTCCAAATGTTAGTACGCGATCTCGACAAAGGCGTCGAGACAATGGTTGACCCAATGGGCGCGCTGGCCGAAGAAGCCGGAATTATCGCTGTGACGCATATCGGGCAGGCTAAAGTCTCGCTAATGAACGCCAACCAAATCTACGATTTCACCGCCCGCGAAATGCGCCGCGATCCGAAGTTGCTGTATCGTATTGCTAAATAGGTACTCAGGTAATCAGGTGATTAGGCAATTAGGGGTTCGCCGTCCTGATTCCTGATTACCTGAGCACCTGATTCCTAACCACTCACTCCCATGCAACTCAAACCCCTCCTTACCCGCCTGCATCCTTTGCACCGCACGCTGGCCTCCGTCGAGATGGACGAAGCCCTGCGCATTGTCGGCGAAGCCATGCCTGCCGCCGCCAATTATGCCATCGAGAGCTTTGTCCCCAACACCCCGGTGTGGACGTGGCGCGTGCCGGAGCGTTATGCGGTTCATGAAGCTTATTTGGCTTTCGAAGATGGCCGTCGCATTGTCGATTTCGCCGATAACCCGCTGCACATTGTCTCCTACTCTCCGCCAGTGGATGCTACTCTTTCTTGGAATGAACTCGCTCCGCACCTGCATTACAACGAAGCGCGTCCCTGGGCAACCCCCTGGGTTTTCAAATATTATCAGCGCGAATGGGGCTTTTGCCTGCCGAAAGATATTTTCGACGCCCTGCCGCGGGATTCCCGTTACCGGGCTGTGATTCGCTCGGAATTTTTGTCTGACCCCACAGCGGGCGGCTTTCGGGTCTCGGTGGGGGTTCTCCAGCCCGAAGGCGGTTCTACCCCCGGTGCGCCCAGCGCAGGCGAGATGCTCATCGCCTCGCACCTGTGCCATCCCATGCAGGCCAACGACGACACCGCCGGAGTCGTCACCGCCATCGAAATTGCCCAACGTCTGGCTGAGAAGCCCTTGCCCACCGGATCGATGGATGTGCGTTTCTGGTTTGGCCCCGAGACCATCGGCTCGATCGTTTATCTGGCACATCACGAAGAGTTGATTCCGCGACTAAAGGGCGGCATTTTCATCGAGATGACCGGCAACGACAGCCCAATCGCCTGGCATCACAGCCGCCAGCACAATCACCTGCTCGACCGCATCACGGCCTACGTCTTACGTGACTCTGAATACGTTGAGCGCAACTTCGCCGACTTCCCGCCCAATGACGAGCGCGTCATCAACGGGCCGGGGGTTAATGTGCCGTGCATTTCAATAAATCGCTGGCCTTATGACGAATACCACACCACCGATGACAACCCCGACATCATCGAGGAAGATATGCTCCAGGGCGCCGCGGATATCGTCGAAGAAATTGTGCGCATTTATGCCAGTAATTACATTCCCAAACGCACCTTTCGTGGGCCGGTTTTTCTCTCCGGTAACGGCTTGTGGGTAGACTGGCAAGAAAATTTTGCTCTCAACCGCGCCGTGGAAAAAATCATGATGCGTTTTGAAGGCCAGCACAGCATCTTCGACATCGCCGAAGAAGTCGGCCTGGAGTATTGGATCGTGCGTGAATATGTCGAAAAATTCCGGGCGAAGGGCTTTGTCGAAGCGCACTTCATCCCCGGCGAAGCGCCAGAGTTTTAGTACTTCAAAATGGACCGCAGAGTTCTCCCTGGCATTGTCTCCGCGCACTCGGCGATCTTAGCGGTAGATTATTTTTTCGGCACAGGTACGGCTGGATCCCGACCCAGAAAATAGTGTAATAAATAACCTGACCATGTTGCATACCGTTGCTATCATTCAAGCCCGCATGAGTTCATCACGTTTGCCGGGTAAAGTGTTGTTGCCCATCGGTGAGCGCCCGATGTTGGCCTGGGTGGTCGAACGCACCCGCAGGGCGCAGACTGTCAACGAAGTGGTTGTCGCTACCACCACCGACCCCAGCGATTACGCCGTGGCCGAGTTCTGTCAATCTCGAGGCTATACCTGCACCCGCGGCAGCGTGCATGACGTTCTCGACCGCTATTATCACGCCGCAAAAAACGCAAATGCTGATGTGATTGTCCGCATCACCGCCGACTGCCCTTTGATTGATCCGGTTCTGGTGGATGATGCCGTCAATACGCTCATCGGTGGTAGAACTCGCACGCCGCGCTTTGACTTTGTTGCCAATCGCCTGCCGCCGCCCTGGGGGCGCACCTATCCCATTGGGCTGGATACAGAAGTGTTTACCTTTAACGCCCTGGAAAGAGCCTGGAAGCGGGCAATTGCCAAACATCAGCGCGAGCATGTGACCCCCTTCTTCTATGAAGAAACCCCGGTGTCATATTTACGTCCTCAGGTTGTGGATGCACCCTTCTCCAGCGGCATGACTCCCGACGGCATGCAAATTGCCCTGCTGCATCATCACCCCGATTACGGCCATCAACGTTGGACGGTGGATACCCCCGAAGATCTGGAACTCGTTCGTCAAATTACCGCGCGCTTCCCCGACGATCGTTTCTCGTGGAAAGATGTGCTGAAACTCGTCGAGCGCGAACCCCAACTTGCCCAACTTAACGCCCAGATAAAACACAAAACCCATTTGGATGTGGATGAACGCAGTCAGTGATTAGGTAATCAACAACCAGGCCCTAATTTCCTATTCACCTAATTACCTAATTACCTATGCCCTTCCTCACCATTTTTACCGCCCCCAAACCTTTCACCGATGCGCATATCAGCATCATCCAGCGTAATGCCATTCAATCGTGGCTGCAACTTGGCAATGATGTGGATGTGTTGTGGGTTGGCGAAGAAGATGGTCTTGCCGAAGTTGCCGCCGAATATGGGGTAAAGCACTTGCCCGATGTGGCCCGCAACGAATTTGGCACACCGTTGGTCAGTTCGATTTTCGATCTGGCGCGTCAGCACAGCGCTTCGCCGCTGCTGGCCTATGTCAACGCAGATATTTTGTTGTTGCCCGATTTTGTGGAGATAGCGCGCGCTGTGGCCGCTCAGGTGCAGAAATTCCTCATCGTCGGGCGGCGCTGGGACCTGGACATCCGTCAGGGGTTGCCCTTTACTTCGGGATGGGAATCAGCCCTGAGCGAGATCGTCCGCTCGCAAGGGGAACTGCACGCCCCCTCGGGCAGCGATTATTTCATCTTTCCGCGTTCCATCTTCCAAAATATCCCCGACTTTGCTATCGGCCGCGCTGGTTGGGATAACTGGATGATCTATCAGGGTCTCAAACAAAAATGGGCCGTGGTGGATGCCTCCGAGAGTCTCATGGTGATTCACCAAAATCACGATTACAGCCACCTGCCGGGCGGGCAAATGCACTACGACCTCAAAGAGACGCAGATTAACGCCGCCCTGGGGGGGGGGATGCAGAATATGTACATGACCCTGGACGCCAGCTACGAATTGCTCGATGGGCAGGTGCAGCGGGCGCGCCGCCAGCCGGAGCGTCTGGTGCGCCGCCTCGAGCGGCTGGTGTATTCTCCCCGTCAACGCGGCCTGCGCTGGCTGCTCACCAAACGCCTGCGTCTGTTGCGCCGCAAACTGGTGGGGCAGTAGAATTTTTATTCGGTGGGTCGCACTTGTAAAGTACAACCCGCCTGGCTTAAGATACCTATGCCTGAAAAAATAACCCATTGCCCGCTTTGTCAGCACGAAAAAAGCAACCTTTTTGACCGGCGCAAATTCCGCGGCCAGACGGTGGAAAACCGCCTCTGTGCCAACTGCGGGCTGGTATTCCAGTCGCCGCGCATGACGGCTGCTGAGTTGGAGGCCTTCTACACCCATGAGTACCGCCAGGTTTACCAGGGCGACGAAGGCCCCACGCCGAAAGACCTGTTTGTGCAAAATGGACGCGCTGACTCGCTGCTGGCCTTCCTCGCTGCGCAGAAAATTACACCCCGGCGATATCTCGATATAGGCGCCTCCTCAGGAATTCTGGTGCAGCGTTTTGCCGAACACTTCGACTGCGCTGCCGAGGGCATCGAGCCGGGTGAAGCCTACCGCGCGTATGCCCAAAAGAACGGCTTGACGATGTACGCCGATTTGCAGGATGTGAATGAAAAAGGATTTGACTTGATTAGCATGGCGCACGTCTTGGAGCATATCCCCGATCCGGTGGCTTATCTTGCATCCTTGCGCGGGGAGGTTCTGACTCCCTTGGGGGTGATTCTGATCGAGGTGCCCAATCTCTACGCCCATGACAGCTTCGAGATTGCCCACATGACCAGCTTCAGTGCCCACACCTTGCGTGAAGTTCTGAAGCAGGCCGGATATGAAGTCATCGCCCTGAAGAAGCACGGCCAGCCGCGCTCGAAGTTGCTGTGGTTATATTTGACAGTGCTGGCGCGACCAACCCCTCTCCCCGCGGGAGAGGGGCAAGGGGTGAGGGCAGAACGTAGCATCTCCCTCAAGCGCCGCATCGGAATGCTGTGGCGACGAGTGCTGGCCAAATTATTACCCCAACAAACCTGGATCCCTGTAAAGTAGCCAAATGCGCATCGGACAGAACCCTGCTAAAGCGATAGACCGCGTGGCCCAGCCCAGGGATGTGACTGTCGCCATCGTCACCAACATCCCCTTTCTGAGCGGATACTACGCCCAAAGCCTGGACGTTTTCCAAACCAGCCTTTCTAGCCTGCGGGCCAGCACGCCGGAGCCATTTGATTTACTTATCTTCGACAACGGCAGCGGTCCGGCGGCGCGTGAATTTCTGCAGGCCGAATATGCCGCCGGGAATATTCAATATCTGATCTTCTCGGAGAAGAATATCGGCAAAGGCGGCGCGTGGAATTTTATTTTCGGTGCCGCGCCGGGCGAGGTGATTGCCTATGCCGATAGCGATATCCTCTATCATCCCGGCTGGCTGGCGCGCTCATTGGAAATCCTGAACACTTTTCCCAATGTGGGAATGGTCACAGCGCGGCCCTTGCGTAGCAAGGAAAAATATTTTTCGGCCACGCTCGATTGGGCACGCCAAGCCCCGGAGGCTGAACTGGCGCAGGGACATTTCAGCAGTTGGGAGATTTTTAATCAGCATTCGGTCAGTTGCGGGATTGATGAAGCGCAGTCGCGTCAGTGGTTTGGTGAAAGCAGCGATTGGAAGCTGCGTTATCGAGGTCTCGAAGCCTACGCGGGCGCGGCGCATTTTCAGTTTGTAGCCCACAAGCGCGTCTTGCAAGAATTATTGCCCTTCGAAATGGACAAACCGATGGGGCAGGTACGTACCCTTGATGAGCAGCTCAACGCTGCCGGGTATTTGCGCCTGATGACCACCGATGCGCTGATAGCGCACATAGGCAATACGCTGCCCGGTGCGTTTGCACCCAACCCCACCCGCCCGCGCCGCAGGTTCGCCGATCAAACGTGGATCAGGAAGCCGCTCATGTGGTTGTATCACAAAATTTTTAGTGTCTATTTTGATCGTTGAGAAAGACCCCAAAGGTTTGACGTCGTTACTTTTTTGCCAGGTCTTTGAGGCCACGAATGGATAGTATGATGTCGAAAATACGCTTAAAAACCTTTGGGGTCTATTTCTGATATGCGCATTGGCAGTAACCCGGTTCGTAACCGTTACCCCGTCTACCAGCCCAAGCCGATTGGCATCGTTTCGATCACCTTTATGCCGGTGCTGGAAGGCTTTTTCCGCGAATCGCTGGATGTGTTTGCCATTCACCTGCAAAGCCTGCACCAGACGATTGGGGATCAGGCCGATGTGATGGTCTTTGATAACGGCAGTTGCGACGAAGTGACCCAATTTCTGACGCAGCAATATCTCGCAGGGGCAATCGACTGGCTGATGCTCTCGCGGCATAATCTGGGTAAAACTGGGGTGCTGAATTGGGTATTTTCATCACTGCCCAATGAATTTATCGTTTCAACCGACAGCGACGTTCTCTTCCGTCCAGGCTGGATTGAACGCAGTTTGGA
>CALCSH010000102.1 GCA_937893815.1 uncultured Anaerolineae bacterium
CCATATATTCCGGCGGACATCTCCGTCATCGGCTTTTTGCAGTAGAGTCATAGTTATTTTCAATTATATTTAAATAGTTAAAATAGTAATCGTAGTAGGAGGTGGGGATATGTGGAGAAGTCCTAAAAGACATCAAAAATACCCCATATGCAGGGTGATTGATACCCTCCGGCTCGAATATGGGGGGAAACCAGCCATTTTTCTCCCCAACCCGTGCGGGGAGAAAACGCGAATAAGTCGAATACTTTTTGTAGAAAAATTCGCTATTTGCAGATATGGCTGATGATGCACGCGCATACCCAGATATGGGGGTAAGCAGGAAGCGGTTCCACACATAAATAGAACGAGTTTTCAACAATTAACTCCGTTTCTCCACAGTTTTCCACGAGTTATCCACAGGCGCTATCGATGAAGGTGCGTTTGGAAGGTTGCGTGTACCCCTATATGTGGGGGCATGCCTAAAATTCAGCGCGAATCCCGACGATTGCGTGGTTTATTTGACTCTCTTTTGGCGGGGGAGTATAATGCGCAAAATTTGATGTTAGATATTTGTCTAATACCATAAGCGAGAACGAACTTTTCCATGTGGCTATGACTGAAAATACAAACATATTATGGGATTGGGGAACAGGTTACGATCTTTTTGTCAGCTTGTTTCTGTTGCATGAACCCGAATTCTTGGGGCTGCGTCCATCTTGGGCGGCGGGTGTGCGCTCGCGTTTACCTGCCGCAGAACGCGAAACGCTAGAGCAAGCGCAATGGGTGGTACGTTTTCCGCTGGGCTGGGTTTATGATCTCCCTGCATCGAAGGATGGCGCTGGCGTGCTGGCTGCGCTGGGGAAGATGGCTCCTGGTGAGCGCATCCCTTTACTGGCCGCGGCCTCACAAGCTCCGCAGGATGCGCTGAGGCTGCTTGCAGATGTAGCTATGCGCGGACGTTGGTCGCCGGATGACCAGGATCAGCTTTGGGCGATGTATAAAACCCAAAACTGGCACCCACCCAAAAAGGCGTTAGCCAGCATCCTCGATATGTGGGTTGACCTCGAAGCTTTCGGTCAGCGTTATTTATCCGCCTTGCAAGCCTATCAGCATGTATTTTTTCGCGAGGAAGAGCAGCGGATTGCAGCGACGCTGGCAGCCCGGAACGTCGAAGTTCAACAGCAAGCCGCCGGGTTGGATTTGAATGCCCTGATTGAGCGGGTTTCGCGTGGCATCCGTTTTGAAGATGGCCTGGATGTGGCCGATTTGGTGATGGTGCCATCGTATTGGATTACGCCGCTGGTCGTTTTTCGCCGGGAAGGGGAGTTGCGCGGCGTGTTCTTGTATGGAGCGCGCCCCGATGCTGATTCACTGGTCCCTGGGGCGCAGGTCCCCGATGCGATGCTGCGCACCCTGAAGACTCTGGCCGACCCCACCCGTTTGCGAATTCTGCGGTTTCTCTCGCAAGAGCAAATGTCTCCGGCGGAGTTGTCGCGACGCCTGCGGTTGCGCGCCCCCACGGTGACGCATCATCTGAACGCGTTGCGTCTGGCCGGGTTGGTATACCTGAGCGTGGATGACAACCGGCGGAAATTTTATGCTACGCGCTCCGAAGCGCTGGCAGATACTTTTGCGGCGCTCGAAGTTTTTTTAGGCGAAAACGAAGGAACGAAAAAATAATCTTCGATGAGTGAAACAACCTTGTTGAAAAACTGGCTACAATCGTTCGTGCAGATGTTGCGGGATTATTGGGACAAGGTACGTGCGTTTCGCCCCAATGCGCGCCTGTTTTTGTTGAATGTGATCCTCACCGGAATCTCGATGGGCGTGTTCCGATTGCTGTTCAATTTTTATGTACTCAGCCTGGGCTTTGATGAGGCGCTGGTTGGGCGCTTGATCAGTGTTTCGAGTACTACCGCCCTGATTTCTGCGCTGCCAATGGGCTATCTGGCCGATATTCTGGGGCGCAAATATTCATTGGTTTTGGGCGGCCTGTTGACGGCTTTTTCGGTGGTGGGCGTTGTCATCTGGCCGACGGAACCTTCGCTATATGGTATGAATGTTTTCTCGGGGCTTGGTCAGGGGTTATGGGGCATCACCATGTCGCCGTTCTTGATGGAAAACAGCGGCGAAAAAGAACGCACTTATTTATTCAGCTTTAGCCAGGGATTGCAAATGCTTTCAGCATTTTTTGGCAACGCCATTGGCGGCTATCTGCCGGGGATGATTGGCCGTCAAATGGACGCAGATGCCACCAGCAGCAGCGCCTATGGTTGGTCTCTGGTGGTGGTAGCCGCGACTTTTGCATTAGGGATTGCGCCTTTATTTCGGCTGCGCCGCCAGCGTTTGGAGAGCGACCAGCGTTCGGTCTTTGCGCCGATTAAATATGCCGTGGAAAATCCGGCGCTGCTGGGCAAGCTGATTATGCCCTTGCTGATTACCTCAATTGGGGCCGGATTGGTGATGCCGTTTATGAATGTGTTCTATCGGGTAGTGCATCATCAATCCGATCCGGTGATAGGCAATCTCTTCGCCTGGGGGTCGCTGGCCATGGGCGTTGGCCTGCTGATTGCACCGCCGCTGGCCGATCGCTTTGGCAAAATTCCGATCGTGGTGGTCACGCAAGCGCTGTCCGTGCCGTTTTTGGCGCTGCTCGGCTTTTCGCCATTATTCTGGATCAGTGCCGGGGCTTATTATGTGCGTTTGGCGTTAATGAATATGAGTACCCCCGTCTATCAGACCTTTGTCATGGAGCGTGTTGACGCCTCCGCCCGCGGCACGGTTGCCAGCCTGTCGAGCATGGCCTGGAATTTTGGTTGGGCGCTCAGCCCGGCGCTTAGCGGTTATTTGCAGGTCAATTACGGCTTTGGCCCGGCTTTTGTCATCACGATTACGCTGTACACGGTTGCTATCAGTATGTACTGGGCATTTTTCTGGCGCAAACAACCAGAGAGAATCACCAACGGAATATCATGATCGTTTTGAACAAATTCAGAAGTGCCGTCAGCGATTACGCCGCCCGCGTGCGCCTTTTCCAGCCCAACGCGCGGCTGTATCTGGTCAGTGTTTTGGCGACTGGCGCAGCAATGGGCGTGTATCAACTTTTGTTCAATTTTTATGTGCTCAGCCTGGGATTTGACGAAGCGCTGCTGGGTCGGTTAATCACGACTAACCAATTCACCGCACTGGCGTTAGCGCTGCCGATGGGCTACCTGGTGGATAAAGTGGGGCGTGTGCCGGTATTGAAGGTGCGCAGTGTTTTATTGGGCCTGCTGGTGGCGATGATGGCGGCTTTTCCCTCGGTGGGGATGTTCTACGCCATGAATGTGGGCTTTGGCATCGTGCAGAGTATCTCAGCAGTGGCACAAGCCCCGTTCCTGATGGAAAATAGCAGCGAGAAAGAACGCACCTATCTCTTTAGCTTGAGTTCCGGATTGCGCATGGGATCGGTGTTTGTCGGCAATTGGCTGGGTGGCTATCTGCCCAGTTGGGTGGCGCAGATGCGAGCCGTGGATGCCACCAGCAGCACGGCGTATGGCTGCGCTTTGTTGGCTGTCTCGTTGATTGCGCTGATCGGATTCCTTCCGTTGATCTTCTTGAAGGCCAATAAATCTCAGGATGTAGAATCCAACGCCCGCTTCGCCCCATTTCAATTTGCAGCCAGACAGCCGAAATTGTTAGGCAAATTATTGCTCCCGTCGCTGATTATTTCCATTGGAGCGGGAATGTTCATGCCCTTTATGAATGTTTTCTTCCGCGTGGTGCATCATCAGAGCGATCAAGTCATCGGCACGCTGTTTGCCTGGGGTTCCCTGGCGATGGGGGTGGGTCTAATGATTGCGCCGCCGATTGCCGATCGACTGGGAAAG
>CALCSH010000103.1 GCA_937893815.1 uncultured Anaerolineae bacterium
AAAGTCTCAAAAAGCCTAAACAACACCCTTCGGATATGTTCGCAAAGAGCACATAACTCTCTCTAAGAACGCTGTGTTCTCTGTGGCACCGTGGCCAAAAAATATGAATAGAAAACTTTTTTTCCTTATTCCCATTTTCCTGATTACCTTCTTACTGGTTTCCGTATCACCCGTACGTGCCGCCGAGAGCGTTTGCCTGCCGGGCGCGTACCCCAACGTCACCAGCGATTGCCTGCTCCCCGGATCGGCGCAAGTTCTCACCAATTTAGCCGCCAACGGCTTCACCTATCCGGTCGCGCCTTTGGCTGCGAGCACTCCAGACGCCAATCTCACCTATGTGCCTTCGCTGTATGCCCAGGTGCGTGAGCGCAATGCCCCAGTTTACGCCACACTCGAAGATGCCATCGCGGGGAAATACAATACGGCTGCACGTTATATCGATTCATCCTTCAGTTATATTTCTTACCCACAAGATACGGTCGTGGATGGGGCGCGTTATTACGAAATTGATACCAATGCCTGGATGACGGCCAATGATGTCATACGCGTTACCCCGCCGCGTTTTCAAGGGAACACTTTTGCGAGCACACCTGCGCAACCATTTGGTTGGATTTTGACCTATCTCAGTCAGAGCGGCTATGCCGAAACCAAGCGCACCCCCGGCCTTGACAACCAGGATTACACCGGACATCAACTCAAAAATCACGATCTGGTATGGGTGTATGGCAGCAAGGCCATCGGTGATATGGAATGGTATCTGGTCGGCC
Source organism: uncultured Anaerolineae bacterium (assembly GCA_937893815.1). Lineage (GTDB taxonomy): Bacteria > Chloroflexota > Anaerolineae > Anaerolineales > UBA11858 > NIOZ-UU35. Next base: position 768 of record CALCSH010000103.1, read on the forward strand.
CCGATGAATGGCTGCCCCAAAACGTAATAGCCCGCGTAATCCCCAACACCACCCCGCCGGAAGGTGTCACCGGGGGACGTTGGATCGAAGTCAATCTCTTTGAACAGACAATTGCCGTTTACGACAACTACGAACTGGTATTCGCCACTCTGATCGCCAGCGGTCTGGATCCCTTTTGGACACGACCAGGCTTATTTCAGGTTTATAAAAAACTTAACTCCACCCCGATGCGCGGCTCTTTCGAAACTGACCGCTCCGATGCCTACTACCTCGAAGATGTCCCCTGGACAATGTACTTCGATGAAGCACGCGCCTTGCACGGCGCTTACTGGCGTGCCAACCTGGGCTTTCCGCAATCGCACGGCTGCGTCAATCTCTCCATTGGTGATGCGCGCTGGCTATTCGATTGGGCATCCGAAGGCGACTGGGTTTACGTCTGGGATCCCTCGGGCAAAACGCCTACGGACCCGGCAGCCTATGGTGAGGGCGGCGCGTAAATTCCAAGTTGGTAAATTCGCAAGGTAGCCGGTTGCTAGCTTTCGCACTTGCCAACATCCTAACTCCCTATGCTCACACTACCTGAAAAACTTCTATTTGCACTGGCGGTGCTTACCAGTGCTATCTTCACCTGGCGCGGCGTCCGGCGCATTATCGATATCATCGGCAAGGGCAGGGGCAAGCCCGATTGGCATCTCATTCCAAAGCGTCTGCTCAGCACAATTGCCAAAACCCTTACGCTGAAACCCACTTGGCGGCTGCGCTTCGGGGCCAGTTTGCTACACGCCTTCGTTGTCTGGGGTTTTACTTATTACTTACTGGTCAACCTCGGCGATGTGCTCTCGGCGTATATTCCCAACTTTCATTTTTTCGGCAGCGGTGTATTGGGCGGCATCTATCGCCTGCTGGCCGATATTCTCAGTGTGGGTGTACTCATTGGAATGTCGTCCCTGCTGGCGCGGCGATTCATCGTTCGTCCTCGGGTGCTAACTCACGCTGAGGATACAATGCTCCACCCCAAAGCTAGAAAGGGTATCGCCCGGGATTCAGCCATCGTAGGTGTTTTCATCCTGCTACATGTTGGATCCCACTTTTTAGGGGAGTCCTTCCTTCTCGCTCAGAGCGGACACCCGGACCCCTGGCAGCCCATCGCATCCGCGGTGGCCTCCCTGTGGACAGGCCTCGCCCCAAACAGTCTCAACATAATGGTGCACATCGCCTTTTGGATGGCGCTGGGGCTGATTCTGGCTTTTATGCCCTATTTCCCGTACTCCAAGCATATCCACCTGTTTTTTGCCCCGCTAAATTTTTTGCTCAAGCCACAACGGCGCTCAATTGGCGAACTTTCGGCGCTCGATTTTGAAGATGAGAGCATTGAGCAGTTTGGCGCTTCCACGCTGACCGATCTGGGTTGGGAACAGATCATGGATGCCTATGCCTGTATCATGTGCAACCGCTGCACCGAAGTTTGCCCGGCCAATACTACCGGAAAAGTACTTTCCCCGGCGGCGCTCGAGATCAATAAACGTTATTATCTGAACTACGATCTCGGGAACAACCCCGCCCCCCTAATCGAATTTGCCATCTCCGAGGAAGCGCTGTGGGCCTGTACGGCCTGCGGAGCCTGTGTGGATATTTGCCCGGTGGGTAACGAGCCAATGCGCGATATTCTCGACATCCGCCGCGGTATGGTGTTGATGGAGAATAATTTCCCTGAACAATGGCAGACGGCTTTCCGCGGCATGGAGCGCACCGCCAACCCCTGGAATATTCCGCCCACTGAACGCATGAAATGGGCTGAGGGTCTGCATGTGCCCACCATCGCCGAAAACCCCAACCCCGAATACTTGTGGTGGGTAGGCTGCGCCCCGGCAACCGATGTGCGCGCTCAAAAGACGGCCCGCGCTTTCGCCGAAATTCTCAACCACGCTGGCCTGGATTATGCCGTGCTGGGCGAGGCCGAAACTTGTTCTGGGGATTCCGCTCGTCGTGCCGGAAACGAATACCTCTTCTACGAATTGGCGCAGGGCAATGTGGCAACATTCAACGAGATACAGCCAAAGCGCATCATCACTACCTGCCCGCACTGCCTGCACACGATTAAAAATGAATATCCTGTCTTTGGCGGCGAATATGAAGTGGTGCACCATACCCAGTTGATCAATAAGCTGATGGGCGAGGGGAAATTAAAGTTGAACGTAGCAAGTAGAGAGTTGAAAGCTAATCACCATCCACCTTCTACTTTCAACATTCCACCTTCCACCATCACTTTTCATGACCCATGCTACCTCGGACGGCAGAACGATATTATTGAAGAACCGCGCCAGGCGCTTAAAGATCTATCCGTGAACCTGATCGAGATGCCGCGACACGGCGCCAAATCCTTTTGCTGCGGGGCAGGTGGCGCACAAATGTGGAAAGAAGAAGAACATGGCTCGGAGAGCGTCAACGCCAACCGTTTCCGCGAAGCTGCTGCCACCCAGGCCGATATACTTGCCGTAGGTTGCCCCTTCTGCATGGTCATGATGACCGATGCCGCCAAAAACGCAGGCAGCGGAATGCAAGTGCAAGACATTGCAGAGATCATTGCGGCGCAATTAGCAAAATAACATTGACTCCACTGAAAAAACTACCGTGCAGGTGTTCCCGCCGGAATATATGGGGGTGGTGGCTTCGCCACCACCCCCATATATTCCGGCGGACATCTCCGTCATCGGCTTTTTGCAGTAG
>CALCSH010000104.1 GCA_937893815.1 uncultured Anaerolineae bacterium
AGATTTGGGGGTGTGGCGGGTGTGAAACACCCGCCACACCCCCAAATCTGGGAACATCCACGCAAAGTCTCAAAGAGACTAAATTATCTATTGGACAACCTGCAACGGGGATTCCCAGAGATCACGTTATTCTTCTTTGACAAAAATTTCGCCCTATGATATTCTTTAGCGCTGAGACCGACCAGTCGGTCTGTTCATTCCATTCATACGGCAGGAGGCTGCGCGATGACAGAGATCGAGAATAATACCCGCCAGCGCATCCTTGATGCAGCTGTAGAACGCTTCGCTCAAAACGGCTACCACAATACCAGTGTTGCTGATATCGTTGCAGACTCGCGGACATCCAAAGGTGCTGTCTATTTCCACTTTCCCAGCAAGGAAAAGATCTTCCTGGGATTGGTGGATGAATTCGCCGGGATCCTCGAGAAACGCTTGCAAACGGCGATCGCGAAAGAAGAGAGTGGCATCCGACGGGTGAACACGGCCTTGCGCATCTGCATGGAAACATTCACTTCCTATCAGAAATTAGCCAAGATATTCCTGATCCAGGCGGTCGGTCTGGGCGCGGCCTTCGAAGAGAAGCAGCGAGAAATCCACCTGCGTTTCATCAAGCTCATTCAGCAGCATCTCGATGAAGCTGTGCAGGAAGGCGACATTCTGCCCATTGATACAGAAATCGCCGCCTACGCCTGGATGGGTGCCATCAACGAAGTGGTCATCGAGTGGGTACATACCGGCCATCCCGCCCCCCAACGAGCGCTGCCGGGGCTGCAAACCGTGTTGCTGCGTAGTGTAGGCATCACCGAAGAGCGAATTCGCCAATTGGAAAATTTATAGTGAATGGCAAACTGAACCGCCAGGTCGAAACATGTTTCAAGTAGTACTCCGCGTTTCTGCTCCGTGAACAAATTAGGACTTACGCAACTCGATAAAAAATATCCCGAAAATAGGGGGGGGGCGAAGCCACACACACCCCTATTTTCGGGCATTCTCTTGTACAAGTGCGTAAGTCCTACAAATATCGATCGTTTACTCAATCAAACACGAAAGGAAAATTTCAATGTTTTCAAAAACCAAGCTCGTCTTTAGTTTATTTACAATTGTTGTACTGGGGTTGATGTTGAGCGCCTGCGGCGCAAAATCCGAACCGGGCACCCTTAAGGTGGCACTGCTCCCAGTGCTGGATACGCTGCCCGTGCATGTGGCTGTCCAGGAAGGTCTCTTCGAAGAGCAAGGCCTGACCGTTGAGATAATTCCAGTCTCCTCGGCTCCGGAGCGCGATCAACTGATCATCGCCGGTGAAGCCGACGGGATGCTCAACGAAATCGTCTCGACTCTATTTTACAATAAAGATGGCGTGCAAGTGCAAATTGTGCGCACCGCCAGATCCGCCACAAGCACAGCCCCGATGTTCCGCGTGCTGGCCGCCAAAGATAGCGGCATTACGACCGTAGATGGCCTAAAAGGTGCTGAAATCGGCATCTCCGAGGGTACCATCATTGAATATCTGACCGACCGCCTGCTGGAAGCCGAAGGCTTTAGCGCCGATGAAATTGCCACCATCTCCGTGCCCAAAATTCCCGACCGTCTGGCACTGCTCGGCGCTGGCGAAATGCAGGCCGCCATGCTGCCTGATCCAGCCTCGTCGCTGGCGGTTCAGGGTGGCGCAGTGGTCATCGTGGATGATACCCTTCACCCCGAATTCGGCCTCAGCACATTCGCCTTCCGCAAGAATGTGATTGACGCCAACCCCGAAGCGATTACTGCTTTTCTGGCCGCGGTAGAAAAAGCGGTTGAGTTGATCAATGCCGATCCGGCCAAATATGCCGATTTGATGGCCGAGCAAGGTTTGGTTCCCGCGCCGCTGTTGGGCAGCTATCAGGTCAACCCCTTCCCAACAGCCAGCGTGCCCAACCAGGCCCAATGGGATGATGCCGTTGCCTGGGCACAGGCGAAAGGCTTGCTGACAAACGATGTCTCCTACGCCGACTCAGTCAACGCCTCCTATCTACCCTGATCTAGATCCGTCGGTACAATAGATGACTCTACTGCAAAAAGCCTTCACCGCTGAGAACGCGGAGAGCGCAGAGTTTT
>CALCSH010000105.1 GCA_937893815.1 uncultured Anaerolineae bacterium
GTGCGGAGCACGCCCTATACCCCTAAATCTGGACTACTACCACGGGGATTCCCAGTGACCCAAAGAATTGGGGCCTGGGGGATAGCTGCGAGTACCCCACGGCAGTTCCCAAAGAGCGATTTCGTTCTTTGGGATCCTTCGTGGTTTTCGAGGTAAATATTATTCGATCCCTACTATCCACCCAATTCCAAGATGGTGCGCTCCAGTAGATTCACCGCATCGCCCAGGGTTTGGGCGTCGAAAGCCAGGCGCGCACCCGCGGCGGCATACAACTCCTTGATAGTGGCTGTGCCGCCCAAGGCCAGCGCGGCGCGATAGGCCGCCAAAGCACCAGCCTGATCTTCGAGGGCATTCGCCCAAATCTGAATCGCACCCAGTTGCGATAGACCATACTCAATGTAATAAAAAGGATAACGGTGAATATGCGATTTGCGATGCCAGCCGGTCGCCAGAACGTTATCCAGACCACTCCAATCGAGGGAGGGCATAAAACGCTTGTTGAGCGCGCTCCATTGGGCGTCGCAATGTGCCGGATTGCAGCTTTGCATCGGGTTTTCATATACCCAGTGCTGGAATGATGAGACGATTGCCATATATGGCCAGAATAAAAGCGTATTCTCCAGATGTTGCACGCGCGCCCGGGCGGCATCCGCCTCGCTGAAAAAACCACCCTTCGATTTGGCAAGATAAGGTGCGGCCAAAAATTCCATGGCGGTGGAGGCAACTTCGTTAAATTCCATATTGGCGCGCCACTGATGATGATAGGGCAATCGGCTGCGCTCAAACATATGGAAGGCATGCCCGGACTCATGTAACAGCACACGCACATCGGTTTCCATACCCACTGCATTCATAAAAATGAAAGGTCGTTGTTGTGTGGCAAAAGAGGTGCAGAATCCGCCTGGAGATTTGCCGGGACGATTTTGCAAATCGAGCAGGTTCTCGCGGCGCATGGTGGCGAAAAACTCGCCCAATTCGGGGTCTACTCGCTGGAAGACTCCTTCGGCGATGGCATCGAAATCTTCGGGCTTCTCATACGCTTGAATGCCGGGAAAGCGCATCGTAGATTGTTCGCGCTCCAGATCCCAGGGGCGCAGCGAATCCAACCCCAGGCGCTGACAATGCCGGGCATACACACGTTGTGCGGCGGGAACCGCGACTTCGGCGATGGCATCAAAAAAGTTTTTGCTATCTTCGGGTGTATAGTCGAAACGGTGAAGTTGCTGCCACTGATAGGCGCGGTAATCGAGCAGGTCGGCGTTGGCGGCAACTTGCTGGCGCAAATTCATCGCCTGTGCCCATAGATCATTTATCGCCTCACGATCCTGCAATTGACGCTCGGCGGCCAAGCGCCATAATTCTTCGCGCGTGGCACGATCGGGGGTATGCAATCGTGCCGCGGATTGTTGAAGTGTGAGCGTTTCGCCCTGATATTGAATGCTCTGTTTACTCGTGATTTTGCTGTATCGGGAGCCAAGTTTGCGCTCTTCGGTCAGCAGGGGTAAATTTTCGTCACGGAATATCTGCGCTTCGGCACGCATACGCATCAGGGGAACACGCATTCCATCAGGTTCGAGTCTGCTGGCGAGCAATTTCTCCTTGAGTTGCTGGTCGGCGGCCTGGAGTTTGGGATACAGATTCTCCAAAAAGCTATAATAGCGCTGCTCGGCTTCGACATCCGCCGTATCCTGAAAACTGGCCAACTGCAAACGGGCATAGGTTTCATCCACCAACTTGCGCAGTTCCGACCAATCGGTGAGACAGACCGCAACGCTAGCCGCGTCCATCGGACGTTCGAGCAAACCCTGGTAATAGGGTTCCAGGTCTGCCCAGGCTGAGATCATAAATTTTGTAATGTTTGGGGGAGCGAATGTCATATGCGGTCCTTATCAATTCACGCACTACTGGCACACAACGTCGCAAAAGATACACGGCGCATACCGCTTTATGCCTTTGCGATATTGCATGAGGTCATTTCGCTGGAAAAACGCTCCGCTGGGGCGGATTCCAACACATGAATGATTTGTAATAAGCTCTGGTTGACCGGTGTAGGGATATTGTGCTGTCTGCCCAACTCGACCACAGTACCGGCAAATAGTTCAAATTCGGTTTTGCGCCCGGCTTCGATATCTTGCAGCATGGATGTTTTCCCGTCCGCGGAAAGCTTGTTGAGAAAGCTGTACCACTCGGCGATGGCATTTTCGTGCAGATCAATTCCCAGATGCTCGGCCATAGTGACGGCCTCACGCATTAGGCTTTCCATCAAGGCGCTGGCATCGGGGTTCTCACGTAGCATGCCGTAAGTGGCTTTCATGGCGGCCGAGGCCTGGTTGGCGCCCACATTGACCATAAACTTCCACCACAGGGAACGCAGCATATCAGGCGGGGTTTCGTGCGACAGACCAACCCGGCTGAGGGCGGTCTGCAGGCGGCGCAAGCGCGGGCTGGGAGCAAGATTATTCTGCGCTTCACCAATTAGCAGCTTGCCGGGCGTGGTATACGTGGTGCGGTTGCCTTCCCGCACGGCATCCATGCCGACCGCCACACAATAGAGTACATGCTCCCAACCATACTGCGCCGCAAGAATATCTTCGCTGACGATACCATTCATCACCGAGATGATTAACGTATCCGGGCCGATAAAATTTTTCAGCAGGGGAACAGCCGCGGGCATATGATGGTGTTTAAGCGCTACAATGATGAGGTCGCCGGGCGTGGCTAGCTCGGGGGTGGTGACCGGAAAATCATAGTGCCTGCTGTTAACGAGGATGCCCTCCTGGCGCAAACGCGTAGCGCGCTCACCACTGGCAGCCAGTTCTACATCGAAACCGGCTGCATAAAATTTGGTGGCATATAACATGCCCAACGCCCCCGCACCTAAAATCGTGATTCGTTGAATTTCTGACATAAATATTTTTACCACAGAGACACGAAGAAAACTTTATTAACTCCGTGTCTCTGTGGTCATTTGCATTAGCGATGACCCGAAACCGGGTGCGGCTGGTAACGCTCTTCCAAAAAGTGGATTTCGTCTTCACTGAGTTCAATCTCAACCGCGGCAAGCGCCTCGTCGAGGTGCTTCATTTTACTTGCCCCAACAATGGGAGCGGTAACGCCATCTTTGTGCAGCAGCCACGCCAGAGCGATCTGCGCCGGGCTGTGGCCGCGGCGCGCGGCGAGTTCCCGCAATCGTCCGATCACATCATAATCTGCCTGATCAAATCCATACAAATTACCCCCTACCGTATCAGTTTTGGCGCGCAGTGTTTGCGGCCCTGTCTGAAGTTCGCGATTGCCTGCCAAAAGACCGCGCGCCAGCGGACTCCAGGGGATGATACCGATGCCCTGGTCGAGGCAGAGGGGAATCATTTCGCGCTCTTCTTCGCGGTAGATCAAATTATAGTGATTCTGCATCGAGATGAAGCGCGTCCAATCGCGCAGATCGGCCAGGTAAAGCGATTTACTGAACTGCCAGGCGTGCATGCTGGAGGCGCCAATATAGCGCACTTTGCCCGTCTTGACCAAATCGTGGAGCGCTTCAAGAGTCTCATCAATGGGCGTACTGTAATCCCAACGGTGAATCTGGTACAGGTCGATATACTCTGTTCCCAGGCGGCGCAGCGAATTTTCTACTGCCCGCAGTATATGTACACGGGAAAGACCGCCCTGATTAGGCCTGTCACCAGTTGGAAAGAAGACCTTGCTGGCGATGACAACTTCATCGCGGCGAGCAAATTCGGTCAGCAGTTTCCCGGTGACTTCTTCGCTAACTCCAGCAGAATACATATCGGCTGTGTCGAAAAAATTAACCCCCGCTTCAAGCGCTCGGCGTACAAATGGGCGGGCATCATCGCCGGGCAGCACCCACTCGCGCCAGTTGGGGTCGCCGTAGGTCATCATGCCCAGGCAGAGCCGCGATACTTTCAATCCGCTGCGGCCTAGATTGGTATATTGCATGGGGTTGCCTCCAAACTCAGGTTTTCGCTACCGCGGGCGGGAAACCCGAAAAACAAGGGTAGGGCTACTAGCTCTCACCCCTGCACCCCTATTTTTTGCCACGATCTCGATGTGCTGCGACAATGTCATATGCATAAAAATCTCCGAGATTTGGCTTCTTCGCTTTGTTCAACGTGCTTCACGTAAATCTCGGAGGTTTGGTGTTCAGGGTCTCTGAGATTTCGCAAGGTAAAGCCCAGATTTGGGGGTGTGGCGGGTGTGAAACACCCGCCACACCCCCAAATCTGGGAACCTCCACGCAAAGTCTCAAAGAGCCGGTGTTTACTTATCTCCGCGCTGGCCTGCGGGATTTTGGACGGTAGTTGCGTTTGCTGGGAGCGCTTTGCCGTGCGGAGGGATTGCGCGTCGCTACGACAGATTGTGTCGAATGTTGAGCTTCGGGATTAAATTCGCCGTAATCGAATCCTGTCAGGGTACGCGTTTCGATGGGCGCTTTGAGCACTTTCTCGATGGAGCGCACCATTGCGCCATCTTCGGGTGTGACAAATGTAAAGGCTTCGCCACTGAGTTCGGCACGTCCGGTGCGCCCAATG
>CALCSH010000106.1 GCA_937893815.1 uncultured Anaerolineae bacterium
CGTTCAATTTCAGTTTATCCAAAATCGCCTGCTCTAAATCTATCTCAGCAATCGACGCCAATTGTAGCAGGTAAAGTGCAACATCGGCGAGTTCTTCCGAAAGTTCTTCCTTATCGAAAGCCTCGTTCCATTGAAAATGTTCCAGGATCTCCGCTGCTTCCAGAGCCAATGAGATGGACAGGTTGCGCGGCGTTTGCGGTCTTTTGCTATCAGCCTTGTACCAACCCTTTGAGCGGACGAAGTTGTGCATTCTTTCTGTGAGTTCTTTTATATCCATGATTGAATGTTACAGGTTCAAGGTTCCAGGTTTAAGGTTTTAACTTTCAACCTTCCAACTCGCTATCCTGAGCTTGTCGTATGGTTCAAACCTGCAACCAGCCAAATAAAAACGGCTCGCCAAGTCTGGGAGCCGTTAGATAACATGCAAAAGCGGACCTATCCAGATATGGCAGGTGGAGTATTGTGCGGGGTAGGGACCGGAGTTTTTAACATGGCGTGATTATACACGAAAATGTATGTCGGACAATAGAAAGTGCTGAGATCTGCGCTCTCAAATAACTCGCTCCGTTGACGTCAATGATCGCTCCCGTTGAGAAGCGCGACTCTTCTGCATTCAATCGAGGTTACTTTTTAGAAACCTAGCCAGGGTATGATTTCCTGATAGAATGCCAGCGTTATTAAACCCAATCCACCAGACAAACAGATCACTCCAAAGAAAAGCTGCCCCAGACCGTTGAGAATGGCGCTGCAACCGCGTTTCTCGCGTCGCCGACCCCATTCATCTGTGACAACGGCCCGGCGGGTGAATATAGATTTAAAACCGCCATTCAGCAAGAACATCCCCAGGATCGTAACCAATAGCCCACCCCCACCTTTTTTCATAAATTCAGTGAGATCACCCTGCCCCGTTTGGATCTGAGCCCCGGGGAAAAAGTTGAAAGCTACCAACGAAATACCACTCACAACCAATAGCCCCAGGATAACGAGCGCCACAATTGTGAACAGGCAGGAGCTAATGCCAGGTTTTCGATCACGGATATTTGAGACAGAAGGGGGAGTCGATATAGGCATAGCGATGTTAGGCACAGTGCCCGGCGCAGCCTGCCAACTCCGTCCATTCCAGAAATTCCACCTGCCAGTTCTGGGATCCTGAACCCACCAATTGCCCTGTTGGTCTTGGACAGTTCCTGCTTGACCCACTGCCTCAGGCATGCGAATTTGTTTTCTGCCACGTGTGAGCAGGAAAACGCCACTCACCAGCAAGCTGCCCATCAGCATCAGCACACAGGCGCCGCCCGCGAGCAGGTAAAAGAGGCTGTTGGCAGGCAGGTTGAATACTGGCACCCCCGTCCCATTACCTGCCCCGTTATCGGCGGTTCCGGCCTGAACGGTGATGTCGACGCTGGATGTGCCGTACTGCCCGGCGGAATCGACCGCCTGCAGGGTCAGGGTGTGCTGGCCGACCGGTAGTTGAACAAACAACAGCGGGCCAGTGCCAATTTCCTGATTGTTGCCATCAAACCAGTGCAGGTTTTCGTCCGGCAGGGTGCCATCTTCGGGATCGTCGGCGTAACCTTGTAGGAGTACGGCATCCCCGTGGATGAAGTCAACTCCCGCGGGGGTGGCGATGGATGCGGTGGGTGCATGCTCCGGGATGGTGATGGGCGCCAGCAGAGTGGTGGTTTCGTTAAATCCGTCTGAAGTGACGATGCGGAACTGGACTTCGCCACCTGGGATAGTGGCGGGATCGAATTGGACTTGCGTTTCGGAAGTGTCTTGCGCCAGCGCGTGCCAGGTGGCGCCATCATCGGGACTGTAATAGACCGTGGAGGTGGTTGCATCGCCATCGGAATCTTGTGCCGACCAGGCGAGAGTGGCGGTAGACTGGCTGACATCCGGCAGGGTAGTGACACTGACGCCGGGGGCGGCGGGTGAACGATCAAAAGTGGTGGCGATGCCCGAATCAGTGCGGAGTTGGATTTTTGCCACAGCGGCGGGATCGCTGATAGGCAGGGTCACCAGGAAGGGCACCTCGCTATCCAGTTCGGTGGGATAACTGTCGAAACGGATTCCTCCCAAAATCCCGCCCGATGAATCCAGCGCTTCGAGAATCCACAGCCCCTGATCGCCCGGAAACACTTCATAACGGTGTAATCGATCCACAGAATCAATGCGCCCCTGCCCAGCCTGATTGACTGTCCCAGAGACCAGCAGTGCAGGGCCAAAGGTTTCGGCATCGGTCTGTATGAGCACCGAAGGCAGGAGCGGAACCGGTTGGAGGCTGGCGGCTTTCGAGGGCAGGGCCACCTGCCCGGTCGAGATGATACGGTTGAGAATGTGGTTCCAGGTGTCGGCGTTAACCCAATATTCATTGGCCTGCCCAACCCCGGCATTGCCCATGAAGTTATAGTAATATATTCGTTCGCCGTCAACATTTTTTTGGGCGGCAATCTCCTTAAAAATACCGTCTTGCCAGATAAAACCGTATTTGATTTGTTTACCCAGGTCGTCGCTGTATTCATCTTCGAGATCGAAGTGGTGGCCGATCTCGTGAGCCGGGTTTTGCCAATTGTCGAACAACGTGATAGCCGCCCGGTCAAGGCTGGCGCCGCCGCCCGTCGCCCAACCCAAGCCTTGGCTGGTTTTATCCAACACCGCCCCAGCCCAAGTCTTGGAGCCACGCCCGTACAGCCAGCCTTGCCCATCACCGTAGTAATTTATGGGGATGGCGGCCACGGCCAAATCCGCTTCGGGCGCGGTACAGTTGACTTTCTGTTGGACGCGGCCATCGGGGAGATATTTCAGACAGCGTTCGTTATTGTATCTGAGCAGGGTTTTGGCGACCGCCAGGCTGACAGCATAGCGGGTGTCGGTGAAAGTCCAGACCTGGTAATTGCCGGGGACGCGCCGCACGAAATGCACTGGGTAAACCTGCCGCAAATAAGAGATCGAATCCCTGGCCAGCTTGTTGAGGGCCGCCATGCTGGGAGCGGCAACATTGGTGGGTTTGACGCGCACATACAGCAAGCGCAAAGGGCGGGAGGCGTAAGCCTTGAAGGTCTTGTTGAAGGTGTTGTTACTGGGGTCAGAATCGACAATATCTACGCCGACGATTTCGGCCTGCACGTTAATGGTATGATCACTAGCCCCAACCACGTAGCCGGGGATGACCCAGGTGAAATCGCGCCCGGGTCCTTTGGTTTGGGGCTGAAACTTGATCCCATCGAAGGTCAGCGTGACCTGGAATTGGTAGCCGGTGGGGATGTTCTCGGGGTAAAGGCCTTTCCAGTAGGGCCGCACTAAAACACCAATGTCACGCAGGGCCACATAATTGGCTCCATCGATCGCCTGCAAAACATAGACGGCATCCTCAATGCTCAAATCCGCGGGGGCGGATGTGGGCGTAATCGCAGGCGTGTCGGTAATGGCTGGATCGGGTGGAATAGGGATAGTTAGTTCGGGGTTGGGGGCAGGGATGGCGGGCGGCGGGGTATTTTCAAAGGCGTAAATTTTAATCGAGCCTTGTGAGGGTTTGTAACCTCTGGTATCCCCATTCCAATAATTAACTTCTTCCCAGACCATGATCCGATACTTCCCCGCAGGATGGATGGTGCGATTGGAGTTATACTCAACTTTGCTGGTCCAATCCGGATCAAAATTTCCAGATATATCCCCGCGATTATTGTATGTACCCGTCCCCCCATCATAATCAACCTGAACCCAACTGCCGGATGTATCATTCCATTGCTGTAACCTGATTCCCAATTCCCCGAAGAATTCATCGGTGATGACCAGATGAGTTTCAAATCCCAGATAAGCATCAGTGGAGAGAGAGAAGTCGAAATATTGGATGGTTTGGGGATAGGAGATATCCCAAGGAATGGGATCCGTACCCGATGGCGATCCGCAGGGCACAAAACCCCAACTGATAGTGCCATCGAAACATTTATCGAGCGCGACAGATACATCGAGTAGTAATTGGCCCGGTAGGTAGGTCGGTTCCGGTGTGGCTTGCTGCTTCGGGCTGAGAAGATTGCTTTCGTGCAGCCGCGGATCAGCCAGTGGATTGGCCTGCGCCAAAGTTTTTGTTTTAAATATTAAGGGGGAGAACCCACTTACCCCCACCAATACCACCAGAATCAATGCCAGCCAGAATGGTCTCTTCATTGGTAACCTCTCTTAAAGATCGTTATGCAGCATCCTTGCCCATCTATTGTACTTTAGTTGGTAAAACAACCCACTACCTATGGTGGGGGTTGTAACCTTGGTTCTACCGTAAATCCAGAAAAGGTTCATACTTATAAATTATGCACTGTAAGAGTGCATTCTAGGGGTAATAAGTACCGTTTCAGGCCCTGATTTTGTCTAGACTCGTAATGGAACAAATAAAATAAATTATACCTTCACTTCATCATTCCCTGAGTCTTCACCTACCCTCTCAAATAACTCGCTCCATTCACGTCAATGATCGCGCCTGTCGAGAAACGCGATTCTTCCGCCGCGAGGAAAATGACCGCATAGGCAACTTCCTCGGGCTGTGCGACTCTCCCGAG
>CALCSH010000107.1 GCA_937893815.1 uncultured Anaerolineae bacterium
TTTATTGGTGGACCTCCCCCCCAAGTTTGAATATCGCGTACTCTTCATGCGCCGCGAAATTCGCGAAGTGCTGGCTTCCCAAAGCAAAATGCTCGAACGTCGTGGTGAAGAAAATAAAGTTGATGACGACACCATGGCGCTACTTTTCGAGAAACACGTCCGTCAGGTTGAAGAGTGGATGAAAAAACAACCCGGATTAAAATATATGGATATAGACTATAACCGCATGCTGACAGACCCGCGCCCACAGGTTGAAGCGATGAATAAATTCTTGGGCGGCGAACTCGATACCGATGCCATGCTGACGGTTGTAGACCCGAAACTTTACCGACAAAGGAAGTAGTTATGTAGTTGGGATGCTTCGTAGTTTGATCGTTATTTGACTACAGTTACTGCCCAATTACGAAACCAAAAAAATTATGCCTAACCCACTGATTTCATTACTGGTCGCTGCCGCCATCACCCTGCTCGCGGTGTGGCTCTTTCGTCCTGAGCGCGGCTTGTTCTGGCGCTGGCAGCAAGCCCGTCAACTCAACGGGCGCACCCTGCGTGAAGATGCGTTGAAACATATTCACCAGTGTGAGATTCATAACCGCCTACCATCCGTCAATAGTTTGGCCGGTGCCCTGGGTATTAATAATAATACCGCGGTGGAGTACTTAGCCAACCTGGAAGAACATCAATTGCTTGAGTTCTCGGGTGAGAATTTTCATCTCACCCCAACCGGGCGCGATTATGCGCTGCAAATCATTCGTGCTCACCGTTTGTGGGAGCGTTATCTGGCCGATGCCACTGGCTTTGATGAAGCCGAATGGCATGGTCAGGCCGATTTATATGAACATCAACTCAGCCCTGCCGACTTGAACAACCTTTCAATGCGCCTGGGCAACCCCACCCACGACCCGCACGGGGACCCTATTCCCACAGCCAGCGGCGAAATTGTATACCAGGAGCGCATTCCTCTGGCGGGTATCGGTGTCGATAAACCCGCCCGCATTGTGCATATCGAAGATGAGCCGGAAGCGGTGTATGCGCAATTGGTGGCGGAAGGGCTGCATGTCGGTATGATCGTGCGCGTACTGGAATCTTCGTCGCATCGCATCCGTTTTTGGTGCGGCGGTGATGAGCATACCCTGGCCCCGTTGATCGCGGCCAATGTAAGCCTTGAACCACTGCCCGAAGAACTTCAGGAGCAGGACCAGCCAGGAGAAAGGCTAACCAACCTTGCTCCTGGAGAGGCAGGTCAGGTGATCGGGATTATGCCGCGCATCCGGGGGGCGGAACGTCGTCGCCTGATGGATTTAGGTATTCTGCCGGGGACGATCATCCACAATGAGATGAACAGCCCCAGCGGCGACCCGACAGCTTATCGTGTGCGCGGTGCCCTGATTGCCTTGCGGGCTATGCAAGCAGAACAGATTCGCGTAGCGCGTGTGCATGAATCTGAAGAACTGGCGTCAGACGTTTTTACTGGAAACTAATATGACTGAAAAAATACAAACCCAATCCACCAGCGCACCCTGCGAAACTTGCCCGGTTCATAATGCTGCCAATTTGCTCAAATTGGGCGTAGATATGGAAAACTGGGATTTTGTGGTGGCGCTGGCAGGCAACCCCAATACGGGCAAAAGCACTGTCTTTAACGCCCTCACCGGCTTGCGCCAGCATACGGGCAACTGGCCAGGGAAAACCGTCACTCGGGCAGAAGGTGGCTTCGAGTACGGCAGCAACCGCTACAAAATTGTTGATCTGCCCGGTACCTATTCGCTGCTGGCGACCAGCCTCGACGAGGAAATTGCCCGCGATTTTATTCTCTTTGGCCAGCCCGATGTTTCGATCGTGGTGGTGGACGCCACTCGTCTGGAACGTAACCTGAACCTGGTATTGCAGGTCATGGAAATTACCAACCGCGTGGTGGTCTGTCTGAATTTGATGGACGAAGTCCGGCGGCACAAACTAACCGTGGATGATCGGCGGCTGGCGCGCGACCTCGGTGTGCCGGTTGTGCCTACCTCGGCCCGTTTTGGCCAGGGTATGGATTTGCTCCTCAGGGCCATCCACGAAGTATCCATCGGTGAGACGATCGGCAAACCGTACCGCGTGCGCTATGAATCGCCTGCACTAAAACATGCTGTGGAACAATTGGTTCTACAGATCGAAGCCGCCTACCCCGATTTACCCAACGCCCGCTGGGTAGCCCTACGTTTGCTGGATGGCGATGAAAAAATAGCCGAAGCCATGCAAAAAGGCGAACTCGGCGATCTGAGTCACGGCAATCTGGCACAGCGTGCGACACAGTTGCAAGTTATTGGTAATCAGTGAGCAGTAGTTAATCGATGGTCGGTGGTTCACCATACTATCAACCACCAGCTACAAACCACAACCCTTATGAACACACAAACCCCCTCTCCCGAAGATATTCTGAACACCGCCCAGTCGTTACGCTGGGAAGTGGGCAGTGATTTCCACGAACATTTAATGGAATCGATGTACACCGACGCGGCGCGCATCGCCGACCGGGCCGTAACACGCCCCGACGAGAAGCCGCGCTTTGACCTCGACCGCACCATTGACCGCCTGGTCACCAGTCGTGCATTTGGTTTTCCACTGATGCTGGCGCTGCTGACCCTGGTATTCTGGCTGACCATCGCCGGGGCCAATGTGCCCTCCCGCTGGCTCAGTTGGCTGCTGCTGGATACGCTTCAACCGATCTTGAAGGGGTTTGGCGCCACTATTGGCCTGCCCTGGTGGATCAATGGCCTGCTCTTCGATGGCATGTATCTGGCAACCGCCTGGGTGATCAGCGTGATGCTGCCGCCAATGGCGATCTTCTTCCCGCTCTTCACGCTGCTGGAGGATTATGGCTACCTGCCGCGCGTGGCCTTCAATCTGGATAATATGTTCCGCAAGGTCGGGGCGCACGGCAAACAGGCCCTGAGCATGACCATGGGCTTTGGCTGCAACGCCGCCGGGGTGGTGGCCACCCGCGTTATCGATAGCCCGCGTGAACGCCTGATTGCGATTATCACCAACAATTTTGCCCTGTGTAATGGCCGCTGGCCAACACAAATTTTGATTGCCACACTCTTCATTGGCGGGCTGGTTCCGGCTCAACTTGCCGGACTGCTCTCGGCGATGTCGGTAGTGGTGATTGCCGTGCTAGGTGTGCTGTTTAGTTTCCTTGTCTCCTGGAGTCTCTCGCGCACCGTATTGCGCGGCGAAGTCTCCACTTTTAGCCTGGAATTGCCGCCTTATCGCCCGCCGCGCATCTGGCAGACGATTTACACTTCGGTTATTGATCGCACGCTGATCGTGCTATGGCGCGCGGTGACTTTCGCCCTCCCCGCGGGGGCAATCATCTGGCTTTCGGCCAATATCACCTTTGGGGGAGTCAGCATTGCCGAGTATCTGATTAATTTCCTCAATCCCGCGGGATTATTACTCGGCCTCAATGGGGTGATTCTCGTCGCTTATATTGTCGCCATTCCTGCCAATGAAATTGTCATCCCCACGGTACTGATGCTCACCGTTCTGGTCACCGGAACGAGCAGCATGGGCGCGGGCGCGGGCGTGATGTTCGAGACCCAATCCAAAGTCGAGATGATCACTCTGCTCCATGCCGGGGGCTGGACGTTGCTCACCGCCATCAACCTGATGCTTTTCAGCCTGCTGCATAATCCCTGCAGCACCACGATCTACACGATCTACAAAGAAACTCGCAGCCTGAAGTGGACGCTGATTTCGACTCTTTTGCCCGTGGTGATGGGTTTTGTTGTAACCTTTTTCGTTGCCCAGGTCTGGCGCCTGGTCGCAGGTATTCTATAGAGCGCTCTCACTTTGCCCCTCTCCTATAAAAGGAGAGGGGCAAAGTGAGAGAAAAAAACTATGACAAATACACTCGAACTTAATATTACCGGTATGGACTGTGCCGATTGCGCGCTAACCCTCGAAAAAGGTGTCGCCGGGTTGAGCGGCGTGGAATTTTGCGAAGTTAACTTTGCCGTTGCCAAAATGCAAATTTCCGGCGATCTGGATGAAGATAAAATCCGCGGCCAAATTCGCAGTTTGGGCTACGGCGTCACGGAAGTTGGAGCGCGCCCGGTGATTCTTTCTGGCTGGCCGCTGGTGTGGGATTTGATCCGCCGTCCGCGCAACAGCCTGACCTTATTAGGGATGCTTTGCATCGGTTTGGCTTTCCTGGCCTCCGGGCTGGGGCTTCCGGACTCGCTCGAGGTGGGGCTTTTCACCCTGGGCGGGTTGCTTGGCTTGTATTACCCCGCGCGTTCCGGTTGGGCCGCTTTGCGTAGTGGGCAAGGCCTCGATATGAATCTATTAATGACCATTGCCGCGGTGGGTGCGTTTGTCATCGGCGAATATGGTGAGGCCGCCACGGTGATTGTGCTCTTCAGCCTTGGCGAAGCTCTGGAAGGCTTCACAATGGAACGCGCTCGCGACAGCATCCGCGGGTTAATGCTCCTGGCTCCTGCCGATGCCACCCTGCTAACAAGCTGCATGGATTGTGCTGAGCATCTTGGCCAGCCCTACGCCGATGG
>CALCSH010000108.1 GCA_937893815.1 uncultured Anaerolineae bacterium
GCTATCATCATTGGCCAAGACGTGTATGTATTTCCGATTAATTTAGAAAAATATTATCGGATGGAAACGGATGCCTGGGGAAATGTTTCCGCATACGATCCGGCTGCCAATTTGGGCTGGTCACCAGATGGACACAACCTGCTTTACCTGCGCGGCGGAAGTGATTATACGGAGCTGGAGGGGTTGGCCGCGTCATCCAGCCGGAGTGACAATGCGTCCCGGTTGTTGCTGCCCGGAGTGATCAACTATGCCATCTCGGCGGATCGAACGCAGTTGGTGTATCATCTGGTAAGTGGCGGAATCATGATCGCCGATGCAAATTGCTTAAATGAGAATCCAATAATGCCTCTACTGCAAAAACCCTTCACCGCCGAGAACGCGGAGAGCGCAGAGTTTTAAAAGTGCGAAATCGGCAAAAAAGAAGCCATTTTTCTGCGAAATCATCAAAAAATCTCGGCGTTCTCTGCGCACTCTGCGGTGAAAAAGTCTTTTTGCAGTGGAGTCAATAATTGAATGCGCAATTTCATCAAAAGTACTCGTATCTCCCGAGAAAGAGCCGGGCGGAGGGCTGTGGGATTTTCGCTGGTCACCCAATGGCGAAAAAATCCTGGCACAATTCTTCGGAAGGCAATATCTGATTGATGCCAATTCGGGAGAGATTGAATCCATCAGTAAAGGAAGTTCATATCAAACCTTCCCCTGGTCGCCGGACAGCGAACAACTCGCCCTGGCCCATCAAGCGGATGGCGGTCTGGAAAACAGCCAGCCCTATATTCTCACTATCAGCAGTGGTGAGGAGATTTCACTCACAGGCTTCGATCAATTCGCCAAATTTCGCTACTTCGCCTGGGGATTCATCGCACTGGAGCCATAGGCACCCCATCTGCCCCGGGGGAAAATTCTATCGAGGTTAAGAAAAAAGTCCTCTGGAGATATTTCCAGAGGACTTTTGGGGCGGACGACGGGGGTCGAACCCGCAACCACCGCAGCCACAGTGCGGTGCTCTGCCATTGAGCTACATCCGCCATAACGGGGAGTATTTTATCACACAGATTTTTCTATATCAAGGATTTTGCGGAGCATTTGCGGAGCCTCTGAACGCGGAATGGTGAACTGTTCGCGTTGACTCAGATTCTTGATCGTGATCTGGTTTTGAGCCAGCTCATCGGGACCAAGCACAATAACAATTTTTGCGCCGATTCGATCGGCATATTTGAATTGTTTGCCAAGTTTGGCAGGCACCGGGTAACAAACCACATTCAACCCATTTCTGCGCAAATCTGCGGCGGTTTTATACGATGCCAGCAATGAACCTTCATCAAAGATTGTCACCAGCACTGGCGCCGGTGAAGTGTCCAAATTATCAGGTATATTTCCGGTTTCTTCGAGCAGCAGCGATATGACCACATCGCCCATAGCAAAGCCAGTTCCAGGCAAGGGGTCGCCGCCAACATCGGCCAACAGATTATCATAACGACCGCCGCCTGCCACGGCACGGCGAAAATCTTTCGTGATCGCGCGCCCTTCATAGACGGTGCCCGTGTAATAATCCAGGCCGCGAATGATTTGAGGATCAAAGCGAACGTATTCGCTAACACCCAGGGCGTCGACAGCGTTGAAGAAACGCACCAATTCGTCTGATTCTTGCCAAAGTAACTGATTATCGAGCAGGGCCAGGAGTTGGTCGAATTGCTGCGGAGACACGCCCAACTCTAGGGCATAGTCACGCCACTTCTCAGGCGCGAGTTTGTCGCGCCGATCCACCAAACGAATCACAGCGCCACGCTGATCGTCGGCGAGGGCCAGCTTCGCTAATTCTGCATCCATCAAACGACGATTATTCACCAATATCGTGACTTCATCGGCGGCCAATCCGGTCGCCCGATAAAAGGACGCCATTACCGCAACCATTTCAGCATCGGCTTCCGGGGAGGCTTCGCCGACCAAATCAATATTCCATTGGAAGAATTCGCGCGTACGGCCTTTTTGGGGGCGTTCATAACGCCAGAAAGGGCCAAACGACCACCAGCGCAGCGGTAAGGTAAGTTGATTCTGCTGCTGGGCAACCATACGAACGAGGGTCGGAGTCAATTCTGGGCGCAGCGTTATCAGATTGCCGCTGCGGTCGGGAAAAACGAAGGATTGCTCTTTGACAAGTTCTTCGCCCGATTTGGCCGCATAAAGTTCAATCGTCTCTAGCAGCGGACCTTCATACTCCTGATAGCCAAACGATTCTGAAACCTGGCGAACTTTGTTATAGAGCCAGGTACGTACAGCCATCTCGCGTGGATAAAAATCGCGTGTGCCTTTAACAGATGAGATAATCGTATTCATATAGCCTAATTTCGTTTCGTGAGATTTTTTCGTAGCTTTTTTCTAGGGGCCGAATTGTATCACGGCTGGTTCTTATTGTGCCAAAAAGAGCACTGTGGACATTCCGTTTTCGACGGATAATCAATCCCCTCTTCATGTGGACAACCAATAATGCCTTCTGTCATTACAACTTCAAAAGCACCGTGCTGTTTAAAAAATGAGCCAATGTCGGCCAATATCAGGGGATCTGAGCACACATTATCCGCATGCCAGCTTTGAAAATATGGGCGGGCATTCGGGGCGTTGACGATACTGGCCGTAATTTTCGTGCAGGTTTGATCGTCCGGACCATAATAAGCCAACGTCCCTATTGGATAATTCTCTTTGTGCTCAAGTACTTTTCGAATTTGATTGGGGAGTAAATTCGGCAGTGGCATAATAATTTCCTGGCGGCATTGTAGCACTGGTGCGGGAGGAACGTCAACATAAAATCAGCATCAACGCAGCGCTCACTTGACAAGCAGTTGAATGATGCCATAATACAGGCACTCCGGTTGGCTGGCAGGCTTCTTGCATCGCTTTGGGGTGCAAAATTACTCTTGGAGAAATCTATGTATCGAAAATGGATGCTAATTCTAATTCTGGCAATACCCCTGCTTACATTGGCTTGCCTGGGCCAGACGGCTGTCACTGAGGTTGTCCCAACGATAACGGATACCTCAACACCAGTCGTCAATTTGAATTCCGTTGCTGCCCAAACTCAAACTGTCGCCAGTGAGATTGGGGAACTGTCGAAACCAACCGCCACCCCGGCTCCCACTCAGTTACCCGAAACGGCCACACTCACAATTGCACCTGCGGAAGAAGTCGCTATAAAAGACGAAGTTCTACCTGCATCCACATCCAATAACCTTGCCGCCTCAGTGGTATACGAGCGTTTCTTCGCCGTTCAAACCGGCACCCCGGTAGGATTGCCCAATTGGGCGCATGCCGAAGCCGGTTGCAACTGGATGGGTATCGCCGGGCAGATATTTGATTTAACCGGCACCCCAGCGATTAATTTCGTAGTGGAGGCAGGCGGAACCCTGGAGGGAAATCCAGTTTTGGGGTTGTCACTGACCGGCCTAAACAGCGTCTACGGTCCTGGTGGATTTGAGGTGTATCTCGCCAACCACATTACCGCCTCCCAGAATACGGTTTGGATCGAGATTAAAGATACACAAGGCAAGCTGGTATCCGAACGAATATATCTATCCACCTATAATGATTGCAATCAGAATCTGATATTACTAAATTTTGTAGAAACAGCAGAGCTTCCAAATCCTCCAACACCCTATCCATTCTATTTACCGCTGATCTATAAATCATCTCCATAGGATCTATTTTGCCAGGAAATCCAATAACCGGCATCGAAGGCGCATATGAAAGCCTTCGATGCCGGTTATTTTATGCCAAGGAACTGATTTATTATGAATAATGTGATAATAATCATATCGCCTTCATGCGGCTTCGAGTATAATTGCGGGGCTGGCAATCCTACCGATTTCTTGCGGAAGTACCGCACTATCCAAAACCAGTTGGCAATTTCTGGTTCTCTCGTTTTAGAAAACACAGGCATCTGCAGTGATGATTGAAAAACAACTTTTAGAAGTATCAATCGGTCAAACAATTCGCGTGGTTCGCGTCAATGGCGGCGAAAAGCTCGAAAACAAATTACGCCAGCTTGGCTTGTTGCCGGGAAACTGCGCTCGCAAAGTCCGACAGGCGCCATTCGGCGGCCCAGTGCTGCTCGAAATTGACGGACGCTCGATTGCCATCGGTCGGGGGATTGCTGCCAAAATTCAGGTTGAGGAAGAAAATAGCGAATGCGATTCGCATTAATAGGTCAGCCCAACTGCGGCAAAAGCACTCTGTTCAACCAGGTTGCAGGCTACAAAGCGGAGACGGGCAACTTCTCGGGAACCACACTCACGTTTACCGAAAGCAAGGTGCGCGTTCTGGGCGAAGTTGTCAATTTGGTGGATCTGCCCGGCACCTATTCATTGGCCGGTTCCAATCCTGCTGAGCGAGAAGTGCTGCATTATCTGGCGTTCCACGAGATTGATGTGGTGATTAATGTGCTGGATGCCTCGCATCTGGCACAGGGACTGAATCTCACCCTTGAGCTGATGGAACTCGGTCGCCCTCTGGTGGTGGCACTGAATATGATGGATGAAGTCGCCCGCTTGGGGATGACAATCCAAGGCCCGCAACTGGAGCAAATTCTGGGGGTAAATGTGCTCCCGCTCATCGCCAGCAAAGGACGCGGTGTGCGGGGAGTATTCACAACAGCCATGGCCGTTGCCCGCGCGGGAGTTTCTCCCATTCGTATGCAATACAACCACGAACTGGAAAACGCTATCGCCAGCGTCACCGATCAACTCAATACAACCGCGCATAATTCTCCGCTCAATCCTCAGTTGATGGCCATCAAGTTACTGGAAGGCAATGCCGAATTGCTTAAACGCGCTGAAGCAGATGCGCCAGAAATTCGCCTGGTGATCGATGCCATTCAAAAAGAAGTTCTGGCAACCCAGGGGCAACTGGCAATTTGGGCGCTCACGGCTGAACGCCATCGGCACGCCGGAGAAATCAAAGATACGATTGTTTCGCACGGCCCGCCCCGTATCACCAAGCGCGATTACATCGATAAAGTGCTGCTGCACCCATTCTGGGGTTATATCGCCTTGGCTGTGATTCTATGGCTCTTTTTTCAGATTGTGTACGGAATCGGCAACCTGGTTGAGCAACCGCTGCTATCGGCTTTCGACGCGCTGGCACTCTTGGCCGCCCAATGGATTGGCCCGCAAACTTTCGGCGCGCAGATACTGACTGGCGTAATTCAAGGCATCGCCGGGGGTGTCGCGATTGTGCTCCCGTATCTGCTGCCCTTCCTGGTTGGGTTGGGTTTACTGGAAGATGTCGGTTACCTGCCGCGACTGGCCTTTCTGGTGGACGCGCTGATGAGTCGTATGGGGCTGCACGGCAAGGCCATCGTGCCGTTTATTCTAGGCTATGGGTGCAATGTCCCTGCAGTTATGTCTACACGACTGCTGGAAGAGCCTAGAGACCGCTTCCTGGCGGCCACAATGGCAACCCTGGTGCCCTGTGCGGCGCGGCTGGCGGTTGTTTTTGGATTGGTGGCCTTTTATCTAGGGCCACAAATCGCCTTGGCGATTTATGTCTTCAATTTGGTTGTAATCGCGCTGACGGGCCGCTTACTCTCCAGTACATTGCCCGAAGGTGCGCCGGGGCTAATTATCGAAGTTCCCGTCTACCGTTTGCCCACCTGGAAAACAGTCGCTCACAAATCCTGGTTCCGCATTCGGGAGTTCATCGTGGAGGCCTGGCCGTTGCTCATCGTTGGCAGTGTCTTGCTGTCCATCTTTGACCGGCTCAATTTGGCGCGCTGGCTGGATATGGTGG
>CALCSH010000109.1 GCA_937893815.1 uncultured Anaerolineae bacterium
CCCCATATATTCCGGCGGGAACACCTGCACGGTAGTTTTTTCAGTGGAGTCATCTTTGTGTTGAATCTTGATGGATTGCGGCTGGAGGTCGCTTTATGTATAACCCTGCTCAATTTGCCGAAAAATATCAATTAGCGTTTGAAACTTCACTTAACGAACACCCGGGCAGCGGAATTTGCGGCATGGAACGCGAGTGGCATTTGCTGGATTCCCAACTGCGTCCATTACTTACGGTAGGGTCTGGCCCGGACCAACAATCGTTTGTGGATTATCTGCGCAATTGTTGCATTTCATCGGATTTGCGGGCCTACAGCCAGTTAGAAGCCTTCCACTGGATGATTGAATGGGCCACTCAGCCTTATTTTCATGTGCGCGGAGCAGTCTACGAAATCCGATTATTTGAAGCGGCTCTGATAAATGCGATTCACCAGGCAGGTAAAGAGTTTGGTGAGCGGCTTTATTCCTGGCAAGGAAATTTGCTCTATCTGACCGATGTAAACAGTGATTCGGTGCCGTATTCATGGCCGTTAGCCAAACGCCGTTATGTGCAACGCTGCGTAGATATTTATGGCGATACGCTGGCAACTGCCGGGACCCATTCCAATTTATCTTTGCCCGAGCCGCTGCTCGCCTGGGATTTTATGCATCT
Source organism: uncultured Anaerolineae bacterium (assembly GCA_937893815.1). Taxonomy (GTDB): domain Bacteria; phylum Chloroflexota; class Anaerolineae; order Anaerolineales; family UBA11858; genus NIOZ-UU35. The sequence continues at coordinate 650 of CALCSH010000109.1, forward strand.
GACTGCTGCGGAGCGGCGGGGTTCGCATTTGGATGATTATAAAAACCGGGTGTATACCACCGGAACGCGTTTGATGCGGGCATTTGCGGCGTTATTTATCGCAACAACGGCTTCCACACCCTTTCAGGCGCAAATCAAAAATGATCAACCGGTGGTCGTACTCACGGATTATGATTCAGTCCGCAACCTTACTTTTCCTAACCCCACCACGCTGGATGTGCCTGATCTGTATCGCACGCATCAGGATTATCTAACAATTTCGTATGAATTGGTGCGTAGTGGCGCTCGTTTTGGAAATAACAACTGGACTCCCGTGCGCGCCCGCTCCAATGTGGAGCCTGTTGAACGCTTGATTGCGGTCACTGATGATGAACTCCACAGTATCTATAACCGTGGGTTGTACGCAGTTGGCGAAGCCAAACCCATCGATGAGATGGCGCGTCAGATCGAGACAGAAAATCTGATGGCGCGCATCAATATTCCGATGGCGCGCGTCGAAGTGCGTACCGATGACGGCAGCAATCCGTTGGAAGTTGATGTCGCTAATTTGGCTCTCAAGCAATTATTGCTGATGCGTTTTTATGCGGATACCGAGTTCGCTCGCGGTTTTCGCTACGATGCGGAAGATGTCGCCCGCGCCCGTCGCAACGAAACCCAGGCCGCTCGTTATAGCCTGCGCGCCGAAATTGAAAACCCGCTCACTGGAAAACCTGTTCAGATGCGCGAATTTTTAGCCTGGACACTGGTACAAATTACCCCGCTTGCAGAAGCGCTGGGATGGCTGGAAGATTTAGCCCCCTTGGTCGAAATGGCGGCTGGCGGCCCAAATACGGCTCAACGGCTGCGTTCCCGTTTTTGTGGCAATCTCTCCGAGTGTAGCGATTTGCCCACCGAATTGCTTCGCCAACTCGCTGAAGAGCGAGAAACAGAGCTGGCGGCGGATATTCAGAAAATCGCCGCCGATCATGCATTTCTTGTCAAAGAAGATAATAAGCTGGGCGATCTGTTACAATCTGCCCGGCATGATGTGCGGCGCGACCCTGCTGCGCCCATTCGTTTCCGCCCCCAAGAAGAGGAGATCAAAGAAATGAGTTATCCCAATAAAACCGCCGAAATCATTGAACTTTCAAAAAACCTGATCCGTATTCCATCGGTGACGGTAGGCGCGGAAGAACGTCTGGATGAAGTGCATCGTGCCGCCACATTGGTATTCGACTATTTGCGCAATCACGGTTTGGAAGTGCGCTACTTCAATAATGCTAAATACCCGGCGGTCTTGGCGGCTTGCCCGGGCCAGATGCAAGCCCCGGTGATGCTCAGTGGCCATTTTGATGTGGTTGCACCCGAACCGGATGATGGTCAATTTGAACCGCGCGTCGAGGATGATTACCTTTGGGGGCGTGGTTCTGGCGATATGAAAACCGTGGTGGCGACGTATATGGTCTGGCTGAAAGATGCCCTCAAAGCAGGGCCGCCTTACCCTCCGATAAATTTGATGCTGATTGGCAACGAAGAAAACGGCGAAGGCGAACCCATGGGCACGCCGCATGTACTTCAAATTCTCAAAAACGAAAGTGGATACGCTCCGGATTTGATGATTGCGGGAGAGCGCACCGAAGAGAGCGGGACCGATCTGTGGGGCGAAATTTGCAGCCAAAACCGCGGCATGATGCGCTTCGATATCGTGGGCAGTGGACAGCGTGGCCACAGCGGCGTTGCGGGTGCTCAACCCGACCTTAGCGAGCGCATGGTAGCCGCCCGCACCGCCCTGACCGAAATCATGGCGCAGCACCTGACCCTCGATAGCGCGGATGGCTGGAAATCGCAGGCGCGTTTCCCCTTCCTGAAGGTTGGTACGCCCGGAGTGTACAATATCACCGCCGATTATGGCATTCTTGGTGTGGAAGTGCGTCCTATCCCGCAGGATGATGTCGATGCGCTATTTGCTGAAGTTCAGGCCTATTGTGTGAAAGCAGGCCTGCGAGTGGAGAATGTCATCAAAGAAAATGGCATCGCGTGTGATCCGCAAAACCCTTATCTTCTAGCGCTGGCGCAGGCGGTAGAGCAGGCTTCGGGGCAACCCGCCCAAATGGGACGCAAACTGCCTGGCACCAGTGCCCGCTTTGCCCCCCGCGGGCAAGGCGTGGTTTGGGGGCAGAGCGGCATTGGGCCGCACTCCAAAGCCGAACGGCATTATATCCCCAGCATCCTACCCTATTATCAGGCCCTGGAAGCCTTTGGAAAAGTATTGTTGCGGAGTTAATCGATTAACTGAGAAAAAAACGATCTTGGCGGCTTTGCGTGCAAAAAGGAGATTTTTATGTCTGCCAGCCCAGTGATTCTAATTACCGGCGCCTCATCGGGGATTGGCGCGGCGACGGCGCGTTTGTTCGGCATTGAAAAGGGCTACCGTGTAGTTCTGGCAGCGCGCCGAGTGGAGCGGTTGCAAGCCCTGGCGGACGAAATTCAAGCTGCGGGTGGGGAGGCGCTGGCTGTGGAGACAGATCTGACCGAATACGAGCAGATCACCCATCTGGTCGCCTCGACCCTAGAGCAGTACGGCCAGATTGATGTTTTATTCAACAACGCCGGTTTTGGTCGCTTGAAATGGCTTGAGCAACTTGACCCGCAACGCGATATTGCTGCTCAGTTGCAGCTAAATCTCACAGCGTTGATTCAAATTGCTCAACTGGTGTTGCCACATATGATTGCGCGGCGCAGTGGCCATATTATTAATATGGCCTCGGTATCCGGTTGGATCGCCACGCCGACCTACAGTGTCTACGCGGCATCGAAATTTGGGGTGCGCGGCTTTACAGAGGCACTTCGACGTGAAGCCAACATTCGGGGAATTCAGGTATCAGGGATTTATCCCGGACCGGTCGAAACTGAATTTTCCCACCATACCGAGGTTAAAGAAAAAATTTCGGTACCAAAGTTGCCCTTTTTGCGATTGACGGCTCCACAAGTAGCTGCAGTAGTTTGGCGTTTGACACAACGCCCTCGTAGCGGCGTGATTATCCCCTGGCCAATGGGGATATTCTCCTGGCTGAATTTGCTACTGCCTGGTATCGTTGATCGTATTCTTCAAAAAAGCTATTCACGATAAACACATGATGCATAAAAAAAGCCCCGCTAGCGGGGCTTTTTTTATGCATCGGTATCATCATCTGGGTCAGATGGGGCTTCGAGGGGGATATGCTCGTCCTCAGGTTCATCTACGTTGGTAATCGTTTCCAGAGCGAGAATGCCATTGCGTGCCTGGTTGAGCAAGCGTTCCAATTCCACTTCTATTCGGGAGAGCGTTTGTATGACATATCCATCCGCTTCTCGGCGCGTACGCTCGGCATCAATTTCGGCCTGTTTGCGGATTTCATCGGAGCGCACTTTAGCAGCTTGTACCACGGCGTCGCGTTCTACCAGTTGTTTGCTCTTTTCTCGCGCCAAACCCAGGGTGCGATTGGCTTCTTCCTGTGATTGCGCCAATATGCGGTCACGTTGCGTTAAAACTTGCTGCGCTTTTTTGACTTCATCTGGGATCATCACGCGCATCTGGTCAATTAAATCCAACATGCGATCCTCATCCACAATCACATTATGGGTTAGGGGAATGGGACGGCTTTCGTTGAAGAGTTCTTCGAGGCGGTCTACAAGGTGCAGTATATCCATGCAATTTCTCCCGCAAAACCCGAAAAACAGGGAGTTTTCTTTATCCCTGCCTGCCGGTATTTTTTCTGTGCGCTATGAAAATTAGCTGCAAGTTTTGATCCAAGATAACACGAAATCACGCTCTTCGTCAAGTGGCCTTGCAAGTTGGAGATCTATGGGTTTCTGGGAATCCCCATGGTAGTAGTACAGAATTAGGGGTATAGGGCGTGCGGAGCACGCCCTATACCCCTAATTCTGGGGTTTCTCACGGCGGTTCCTTAAGACCCAGATCTGGGTCTTAATCTCGCAGGGAAGAGGTTGGCACAATATCTTGCTCGTCACCCAACTCCAGGAATCGTGCTTTGAGTGCAGATTCTACGTGGGGGGGCACCATACTGCTGACATCGCCCTCGAGCGATGCGATTTCCCGTACAGTCGATCCAGAAAGAAATGTGTGTTCTTCGTGCGTGATCAATGCCATCACTTCAATATCCGACGAGATGCGATGATTGGCTAGCGCCATGCGGAATTCATATTCAAAATCGGAGAATACTCGCAGGCCGCGTACGATCACCTGGGCATCAATTTGCTTGCAGAACTCAACCGTCAGACCACTGTATCCCATCACGCGAATATTGGAGTCGTTGGCAAAACTAATGGTTGCCAATTCAATACGTTCTTTCGGGGAAAAAACCAGCGTTTTTAACGGTTTGTCATATACCGCAATTACAATTTCATCAAAGAGACGGGAAGCCCGATGGGCAATATCCATATGACCATAGTGAATCGGGTCAAACGTCCCAGGGAAAACAGCACGCACCATATGAAATCCTTAACTAATATCAGCGCTTTCCGTATGCCAGAAGCGTTCTAATGCGGCAGCCAGTAATTTGTGTTCCGGGGCGGCAAGCTCTGCATCTCGCTCGAAGAGTGCCGCGGCATGATGACGCGCTTTTTGGATCAGCTTGACATCTGTGAGACTGGCGAGTTGCAATTCGGAAAAACCCGATTGTCTTGTCCCTAGAAAATCACCGGGTCCGCGTTGTTCTAGATCTTTTTCAGCCAGCACAAATCCATCATTGGTTTCGGCCATGGCCAGTAAACGTTCGTTCTCAACGGCATCGGCGCTGCCTGGAATCAGCAAACAATAGGCTTTTTCCGCACCGCGTCCTACCCGCCCGCGGAACTGGTGCAATTGGGCCAACCCAAAGCGGTGTGCTCCCTCGATGCACATCACCGTGGCATTGGGGACATCGACACCCACTTCCACCACCGAGGTAGATACCAGAATCTGGTATTCTCCTGAGCGGAATTTTTCCATCACGGCATCTTTTTCGGCGGGAGTCAAACGCCCATGCAGTAAACCCAAATTGAATGCGCTAAATACTTCTTTCTGCAAGTGGGCGTGTTCTTCAACGGCGGCTTTTTCTTCGCTTTTATCCGTCTCTTCGACCAGGGGATATATCATAAATGCCTGAAAGCCTTGTTCTACCTGATGGCGAATAAGACTGTAGGCGCGCTCGCGCTCTTTGGGGTGCAATACGTGTGTATCGACAACCTGACGTCCTGGGGGCATTTCATCAATTACAGAGACATCCAGGTCACCATAAACCGTCAGCGCCAATGAACGCGGAATGGGCGTGGCGGTCATCACCAGCAGATGTGGATTTTCGCCCTTCTCGCGCAGGGCGGCACGTTGATGGACGCCGAAGCGGTGTTGTTCATCGATAATTGCAAGCTGTAAGTCGGCGAATTCCACTGGATCTTCGATCAGAGCGTGCGTTCCGATCACCACTTTGATGGCGCCGGAAGCCAAACCGGCGCGAATTTCAGCTTTCTCGCTTTCGGGCGTGGCCCCCACCATGAGTTGAATCTGTTCGGGCGAGAGCGGCCCAGCTTCGTTGGAGAGCATTTGCAGCAAATTTTGGTAATGCTGCTCGGCCAGAATACTGGTAGGCGCCATCATCGCTGCCTGGGCGCCAGCTTGTACGACCACGGCCATCGCCATCGCTGCCACAACCGTTTTACCAGAGCCAACATCACCCTGTACCAATCGGTTCATTGGGTGACCCGAGGCTAAATCGGCGACGATTTCATCCAGGGTGCGTTGTTGCGCCTGAGTCAGGCTGAAGGGAAGTTGCTCTTTTTGAGCATCCAGCCAATAGCTATCTACCGCAAAGACGCGGCCAACCCGCCCCGACCAGGTCTGTTTCTGTTGCAGCACGCCGAGCTGCAATAAAAAGATTTCATCAAAAGCCAGCCGTTGGCGGGCCTGCCCCAGTATTTCCCATGAAGCGGGGAAATGAATATGCTGCAAAGCTTCGGCTAAATCGAGCAATTCAGCGTTGTTGAGCAATTGTTCGGGTAGATAATCCTGAACTTTGTCGGCCCAATCACTGACCACGGCACTCATTTTGCCGCGCAACCATTTTTGTGTTAGTTTGGCCGTCAGCGGGTAAACAGGCACAATCCCCTCGGCCATCAGGTGTTTTTTTTCTACCGGCGACCAATCTGGCGAATTCATCGTCAGGCGGCCTAAATACTGGTCGGTTTTTCCAGAGAGCACAATCTGAATGCCGCGTGGCATTTGTTTCACAATCCAGGGCTGGTTGAACCAGGTGGCGCGCACCGCACCGCTGCCATCACTAATCACCGCTTCGACAACTTTCACGCGCCCCCCGCGGGTTGAGCGGCTGGAGATCGATTTCACCGTACCAATCAGGCTGACTTTTTCACCATAGCGCAGCTTGGCGATGGGTTTCATATGCGAATAATCGTCATAGCGGCTGGGGAAATGATAGAGCATATCGCCCAGGGTGCGGATATTTAAATTCTCCAGCGTGTGTGCGTAGCGCTCACCAATATGCTTGATTGTGATAACGCTGGCGTGAAGGTCGGCGATTTGTCCGGGGGGGAGTTGCGGACGTGTCTTGGGGGGTGATTCTGTTTTTTGAGGTTGAGTTTTCACCTCGAGCGGAGTCGGCTCTTCCTGTGCCTGCGGTACAGGTGCCTCCTCAGGTTCCGCCTCCGCTTGGATTTCTGTAGCGGTTGGGGTCAAATCGACATCCTGATGTGGCTGAGGTTCATTTTCCCCCAACTCCCGCTGGATGCGATTCCACAACCCGAAGAGCGCTTCTTTGCGCGATTCCTGGCTCAGGTGATGATAATCTCGCAGACGAGCTGTAACAGCTTGGACGAGATTTTCGGGCAGATCATCCGCGCGGGCCTCGGCGCTCCAATGTTCCAGCATGCGTTCCAGGCCGCCGATGATGGCGTTGTTCTGGTAACCATTTTTGGCTTCTAACTTAAAATAATTGCGGAGTTTTGTAATTGAAGGCTTCATTGGAAGTATTTTACCAGTTTGTGGTCGAATTATCCCGTATGCTGTCCATTATGCTGAAAAGATAGATTGCGTGCATACACCCCACCCGCGGGACACTATTTTGTTCGAAAAATCTTACTTGAGTACGGCGGCTATGCCTAATCCATTGGGTCCAACATGTGTGCCTATGACGGGGGTCACATTCACCACAAAGGCAGGGTGATTGAGTTTCAACGCCAGATCAACGAGTAGTTGGTGAGCTTCTTCCTCGGCGTTGCTGTGTAGAATTGCTAATTCTTCGATAGGGCCAAGTTTGAGAATCATTTGTTTGAAATGCTCAATGCCTTTGCGGCGCGTGCGAGCCTGTCCCATATTGAGCACTTTCCCCTGACTGACTTCGACAAATAATTTGACGCGTAATAAAGCGC
>CALCSH010000110.1 GCA_937893815.1 uncultured Anaerolineae bacterium
GGCGAGCGAGGGGGGTGGGGAACTTAGATAACATGGGGGGAGGCAAGAGGAAAGACGGAGACGCTGCTTTCGGTCTTCAGTCTCCCGTCTTCGGTCAATCGGTATTAATTTCGCACGCCCATTCGCGGTTGGCGTTATACCACTCGACCAGGCGGGCAATGCCATCGTGCAGTGTAACCTGCGGCTCCCAGCCGAGCAATTGGCCTGCCTTGCTGACATCGGCCCGATTCGCCAGCGCATCGGCGGGGTGCAGGGGGTGGTAGGTAATCTGCGCTTTGCGGCCAATCATTTCTTCCATCAAGGCAATCAAGGCGTTGATGGTAATATTTTCATGCCCACCGAGATTGATAATTTCATAACCAACCGGCTTGAGCGCCTGGATCGTGCCGCGGGCAATATCATCCACATAGGTAAAGCCGCGTGATTGATTCCCGTCGCCGTTGACGCGCAGCGGAATGCCCTCGCTGATCCACTGGGCAAAGCGGAACATCGACATATCCGGGCGGCCCGCCGGGCCGTAAACAGTGAAGTAGCGCACAATGGAAACATCCAGCCCGTTGAGATAGTGGTAGGCGTGTGCCATCGCTTCGGCGCCTTTTTTGCTGGCGGCATAGGCCTGCAAGGGAAGGTCACTGGAAGCGGTCTCCGGTGTGGGTAAGGGCGCATCGCCGCCGTAAATACTGGAAGTAGACGCCAAAATGAATTTGGGCACTCCAGTGCGTTTGCACAGTTCCAGCAAATTGAGCGTGCCGGTCATGTTGGTATCGACATATACCCAGGGGTCTTCAACACTGGCGCGCACTCCAGCGCGAGCGGCCAGATTAATCACGGCGTCAAACGTCGGGACGTCAGGACGTACGAGCGTTTCTAGAATTTGCTTGTCGGAAATATCCAGGTGGATAAACTTGAAATTCTTTTTGCTCTTGAGACGCTCAAGACGATAATCCTTCATGCGTACATCGTAGGCGTCGTTCAAATTGTCCACACCGACCACGGTATGCCCGGCGTCCAGTAACATTTCCGCAACACGCGAGGCAATAAAACCAGCTACCCCGGTAACTAAATAATTATTTGGCATACACTTTCCCTAAATCTCGAAGAAGGGGTGTGCATGGGAACTCTGCCCCTACGCACACCCCTTCTTCAAATAATAACTACATTGGGTAGATTGAAACTTGACTCTACTGCAAAAAGCCGATGACGGAGATGTCCGCCGGAATATATGGGAGTGGTGGCTTCGCCACCCCCCCCATATATTCCGGCGGGAACACCTGCACGGTAGTTTTTTCAGTGGAGTCAAACTTATAAACGGAATACTTTGGGATTACTACGCTCCGCGCTGCCCAACGCGTTGCGGGTATCGACAATACATTTGGCTGATTTGAGAATCTCGGAATAATCATAATCGCTGTGGTTGGTGACAATCACCACGCAATCGGATTCTTTCACAGCCGCCATTTGATCGGGTACGCTCTGTAATTCGAATTCATCTTCCTTGATGGCCGGGATGTAGGGATCATGGTAGCTAACATGAGAGCCACTCTGCTCCAAAAGTCCGATCACATCCAGCGCCGGGGATTCGCGCAGGTCGTCAATATCGGGTTTATAGGCCACACCCAAAACCAGCACTTTGCTGCCCTTGAGGGCTTTGCCTTGCTCGTTAAGCGCGTCCTGCACTTTGCGGGCCACGTAACGCGGCATGCCCAGGTTGATCTCGGAGGCCAGTTCGATGAAACGGGCGGTGTAGTTCAGCGAGCGCAACTTCCAAGAAAGATAGAGCGGATCGATGGGGATGCAGTGCCCGCCCAAGCCGGGGCCGGGAGTGAACTTCATAAAGCCGAAGGGTTTGGTGGCAGCGGCGTCGATGACTTCCCAGACGTCAATCCCCAAGCGGTCGCACATCACGGCCATTTCGTTGACCAGGCCGATGTTGATCATGCGGAAGGTATTTTCGAGCAATTTCGCCATTTCGGCGACTTCCGAAGATGTCACCGGGACAACGGTCTCCAGCGCGCCGCGGTACCAGGTGGCCGAAACTTCAGAACAGGCTTCGGTGATTCCACCGATCACCTTGGGGGTATTAATGGTCGTCCAGTCTTCCCGACCGGGATCAACCCGTTCGGGTGAAAATGCCAGGAAGAAGTCTTCCCCAACCATCAGATCGGTATCATCCCCTAACTGGGGCAACAGAATTTCACGCGTTGTGCCAGGGTAGGTGGTCGATTCGAGTACCACGACCATGCCAGGATGCATATATTTGGCAAGCTCTGTGGTCACGGAAAGAATGAATGAGAGATCGGGGTCGCCAGTTTTGCGCAGCGGGGTAGGCACGCAAATACTGACCGCGTCGGCCTCGGTCAGCGCCGAAAAATCTGTGGTGGCTTCGAGCTTGCCCGCCTTGACCAGTTTGGCAACCAACTCCGTGGGCACATCCTGAATATAGCTCTCACCTTTCTTCAGCTTCTCAATTTTGCGGACATCAGGATCGATGCCCATCACATGAAACCCGGCTTCGGCAAACACGGTCGCAAACGGCAGGCCGACATATCCCAGGCCCAATACGGCAATTTTTGCGGTTTTGTTTTCCAATTTCTCGATCAGTTGTTTTTTTGTATCCATATTATCTTTCCTAGTCCGGTCAGGCCGGGATCAAAATTTCTTATCACCAAGACACGAAGAGAAAAAGTGCAAAAATACCTTACCCTTTGTGTCTTGGTGGTGAATTTTTTTTGCTGTGCGCCTGCACCGGGCCGCAGGCGCACGTGTGCAAGAATTCCACTCGCAAGCCACTAATTAAACCATACTTCACTAGAACAGGCTCAACTGCTGTGGTGCGGATTTTTCTTCCGGGGGTTCAACTTCGATCTCTGGCACACTCTCGGCAGTTGCTATCAGGTGTGGCAAATTGGCGAAATCGGCTGCGACGGTCGCGCGCAATGATGGTTGGTGCAGCGCCGCGGCTGGGTGATACATGGGGATCACCAGACGCCCTTTAGCCCGCATTGCCATTCCATGCACATCGCTGATTTTAGCATTGGGAATAAATTTCGACATCGAAAAGCGCCCCAGCGTAACAATCACCCGGGGGTTGATGGCCTGAATCTGGCGCTCCAAATAAAAATCACAAGCGACCAGTTCTTCAGGCTTCGGGTCACGGTTTCCCGGCGGGCGGCACTTGACAACATTGCCAATAAAAACTTCGCTGCGTTTCAGCTCAATCGAATCCAACAATTCATCCAGAAAACGCCCTGCCGCGCCCACAAAGGGTTTACCCTGCTCATTTTCATGGAATCCCGGCCCTTCGCCGATGAACATAATTTCCGCACCCGGCGGGCCGTAACCGGGGACTCCATATTTGCGGGCATAATGCAGTTCGCATTTCTGGCAAGCTTGCACTTCTGCGGCAACTTGCGCCAGAACTTCTTCTGGGGTCATTGAGCGCGTCTCCTTATCCGGGGATGGGTTCGCCGTGATGTAAATAGATGGGGGATAACAAAGTCGGATCATCTACCTGAGCAGATTGGAATCGCCCCCAGGCCAATTCTGCCAACATAGCCGGGCGTCTCAGTGATTGAGCCGGGGAGGCCAACCGAGCATTTTCATTCTCCTGTGAGAAACGCCGCCGTAAAACGGCGCTCAACTCACCGGCCACGCGGGTAGGGCGCTCGAACACGGCCACGCATTCATCCAGAGTCAGGTTTTCCAGGCGCCCAGTGGATTGGTATCTTCCGTTTTCTACCCGGTACCATCCCAGAGCCAAGCGCTTGCGGCCGGCTTCAACCACCGCGGCGAAATCGGGTTCAACGACTGGTTGGGATGCAGCCACGATATCAAAAGATGGGATGCCAACCACAGGAATATGACAGCTGAGCGCCAATCCTTTGGCAAATGCCATTCCAATGCGGAGGGCGGTGAACGATCCCGGGCCAAGGGCTATGCCGACGGCTTGTAAATTCTGGCGGTCAGTTTTGGTTTTCAAGAGTAAATCTTGCACGGCGGGGCCAAGCTCTACGGTGTGATACCTTTGGCTGATCCAGGCCATTTCACCGATCACGTTGGCGCCGTCATATAAAGCGATTCCCACCATGCGCGTGGATGTATCTATTGCCAATAACATCAGGCTACTCCAAAAATCTGGTTGCGGAAACGTCGTAGCATTTTCTGGCAACCCTCACCCAATGCCGAAAATAACAACTGCCGCCGGGTTTCATCGAGCCAGGTCATCTGCACCTATATGCGTTCATCGGGCAGAGCGTCTTCAATGCGGTCGGCCCACTCTACCACGACTGGGCCTTCATCAAGCATAGTCTCCAAATCTAGATCAATTACATCCGCCGCACCGCGTAAGCGATACGCGTCAAGATGATAAAAACGTTGCTCACCAGAATGGCGGTAGACATTGACCAACACAAACGTTGGACTGGAAACCGGGTCAAGCGAACCCCACCCGGAGGCGATACCTTGCATCATGGTGGTTTTACCCGCGCCTAAATCACCAACCAAACCAACCAGATCGCCGGGGTGCAGCATGGCGCCTAAACGCATCCCCACACGCCGGGTCTGCTCAGCACTACGGCTGATAAGTTCAAAAGAATGCTGTTCGAAAACAGGGGACATATTTATAATTATACCAACTTGCCAACTTTTAACGTTCAAACGATAGTAGGTTTGAATGTTATCAAGATTTGACTTCCAAGTGAGCCAGCGATGCCACCACACGCTTCAGGCCAACCCCCTCAAAGAAAATATCCACAATCTCTTCGTCGTCTTCGATTTTGCTATTGAGCACCATGCCATCCCCCCAGGCCGCATGGATGATATTCATACCGGGGTGGTATTTTGGCTCCACTTCGCGCAACTCAGCAGAGTCATTCCAGCGCTCGGGGCGGAAAATGGCATCGGTGGATGGGCTGTGGCGCGCAGACGCGCCGCTCACCAGTTCCAGGGGAATATCATCCAGATAACGGGAGGGGTCGGCGGGTTCCATATAACCATAATTGAAGCGGTTGAGCGCATGCAGCAGGTACAGTTGATCTTCGGCTCGTGTGATGCCCACATACAGCAAACGGCGTTCTTCATGCATTGCTTCGGGGTCTTCGAAAGAACGGATATGCGGCAGCGTGCCGTCATTCAGACCAACGATAAATACCACCGGGAATTCCAGCCCTTTGGCGGCGTGCAGGGTAAGCAGCGTGGGCACATTGCTGCCTGCCTCAATCGTATCCTGGTCGGAGACCAGAGCTATATTTTCGAGAAAAGCTTCCAGGCTGCGTTCCTGGTATTCCGAGGCCAGGCGACGCAATTCCATCACATTTTCCCAGCGCTCTTTGCCTTCTTCGGTGCCATCTTCGAGATACGTGCGATACTCCACATCGCCGAGGATCAGATCCATCAACCCCATTGGCGATAACTCATCTTTTTGCGTGTGCCAACTCGAAAGGAGTCTGCCGAATCCTGCCAGGGTAGCTGCCACCCGGTTGGGGAGCGCATCCCCATGCTCGGTGCCGGTACCATTCCCCAACTGCAAGACAACTTCCCCTGAAGAAAGATTTACCTGCTGGGCATACGTGCGCAGCGTAAGGATGCTTTTATCGCCAATGCCGCGCCGTGGGATGTTGATGACTCGCATCAGGCTGATTTCATCGCGCGGGTTGTACACCAGGCGTAAATAGGCGATCACATCTTTGACCTCGCGCCGACCATAGAAGCGCTGCGCTCCGACCAGTTTATAAGGAAGGTAGGCTGCGAGAAAGGCCTCTTCCAAAATACGCGATTGGGCATTGGTGCGATACATGACGGCAAAATCGCCGGGCTGGTTCTTCTGAGCGGCGATATCTTTTGCAATTTGCCCAACGATGAACGAAGCCATTTCGCGATCGTCGTAGAGTTCACGCAGGGTAATTTTTTGCCCTTTACCGCGCTCGGTGAATAATTTTTTAGGCGTGCGCGTCGGATTCTGGTCGATGACTGCCATTGCCGTGTCAAGAATGGTTTGTGTGGAGCGATAATTTTGCTCCAAAAGGATCACTTGCGAATCGGGATAATCTTCCTCAAAGCGCAGCACATTGCGATAATCGGCGCCCCGCCAGCGATAGATGGACTGGTCTGCATCGCCGACGACAAAAATATTTCGATGAAAAGATGCCAAATGCTTGAGCAGCGTATACTGGGCCATATTGGTATCCTGAAACTCATCGACCAGAATGTGCTCAAAGCGGCGAGCATAGCGCTCGCGCACGGCGGGCATCTGATCGAGCAAATAGGCCGTCCACAGAAGCATATCGTCAAAATCCAGGGCATTACTGGCGAGCAAAGTCTTTTGATAACGCTCATAGACGCGTTTGACAACTTCATCACGATACGTCTGCACGGGAAAATCATCGGGCAGCAGCAATTCATTTTTGGCGTTCGAAATTGAGGCATGCAGCCCGTGCGGTCGGTAGAGCTTATCGTTCAAATTCAGATCTTTGACGACCTGCTTGACCACACGAATCTGATCATCAGCGTCGTAAATGACATAATTTTGGTCGAAGGGCAAATATTGCGCTTCTCGTCGCAAAATACGCCCACAGGTGGAATGAAAAGTTCCCAGGGTGAGGCCGCGGTTACGCTCGCCCAGTAAATCCCCAATGCGCTCATCCATTTCGCGGGCGGCTTTGTTAGTAAACGTCACCGCCAAAATATGGTAGGGGCGCACGCCCATATTCCCGATCAAATAGGCAATGCGCTGCGTGAGCACACGCGTTTTCCCCGAGCCGGGACCAGCCAGCACCAAAATCGCGCCGGTTCCTGCCGTTACAGCCTGTTGTTGTTGTGGGTTTAATTCGCGCATCGACTCCATGGGAGGGATTGTATCGCCGTGTTTGATCGTTGTCAAAGCACAGGGCATACGCTACAATCTAGCCATGTCTTTGGATGAAAACTGGGGTTTGATCGGACACGAATGGGCAGTAAACCTGTTGAGAGGACACCTGGCAAACGGGCGTTTGCGCCATGCTTACCTGCTCACCGGACCGCAAGGCGTGGGTCGGCGCACTCTGGCATTACGCGTGGCCCAGGGGTTGAACTGTCCCCAACCCGCGGCCCCCGGCATTCCCTGTGGAAGTTGCCACACCTGCCAGCGCATCGAGCGCATGCAACACCCCGATCTGATGGTCATACAGGCCGAGGAAGGCAGCACCACGCTCAAAGTGGATCAAATCCGCACCCTACAAAGCGGTTTGGCGCTGGCCCCGTATGAAGCGACCTATAAAATTGCGCTCTTACTGCGTTTTGAAGAAGCCAACCCCAACGCCGCCAATGCCCTGCTCAAAACACTGGAAGAACCGCCGCGGCAGGTGATACTCTTCGTCACCGCACAAGATACTGAAGCCCTGCTACCCACGATTGTCTCGCGTTGCGAGACCCTGCGCCTGCGCCCTTTGGCGTTGGAAACAGTCAGCGATGGATTGCAGCAAAAATGGGGGCTGCCGCCTGAACAGGCGCGCTTGCTGGCGCACATCTCCACTGGCAGGCCGGGCTATGCACTGCACTTACACCAGAACCCCGATGCGCTAGAAAACCGCCAAAATTATCTGGATGATCACCAGCGATTATTGGCTGCTTCGCGCGTGGAGCGATTTCAGTATGCCGAGCAACTCACCAAAGATAAAAATACGCTCAAAGAGACTCTCACCATCTGGATGTCGTTGTGGCGTGATATTCTTCTGAGCATCAGTGGGGCCAGCACACCACTCACCAATATCGACCATGTGAGCGAAATACAGCGCATCGCCGAAAAAATAGCACTCGAAACCGCACAATCCATGCTGCAAACGTTTATTCAGACCTTTGAGCGCCTTGACCACAATACCAATACTCGCCTTACGGTCGAGGTATTCATGCTAGATTTGCCTAAAATTTCATAGCCCCGCAAGTATCTTAAGCTTTCCATCTGTCGTCAAATCCAAAAAATTCGTAAAATCGCATCGAATTTGATTCTGGGCGGTTATAATGGTGACTCCACTGAAAAAACTACCGTGCAGGTGTTCCCGCCGGAATATATGGGGGT
>CALCSH010000111.1 GCA_937893815.1 uncultured Anaerolineae bacterium
TTTTGCACTTTTTAAACTCTGCGCACTCCGCGTTCTCAGCGGTGAAGGGTTTTTGTAGTTGAGTCATTCTTGCAATCTATGGATAACGAAGATGAAAAATACTAAAAAAGTACTCATACTTCTTTTGCTGATAGGTGTGCTGTTGATCGCTGCGGGGCTGGTCGTCTTAAACTCGCACGCGGTGAGCGGGTTGCAGCAATTTGATGGTCAGCGCGCCCTCTTGGACGTGGAGACACAACTTTCCTTTGGGCCGCGTACCCCGGGTAGTCCGGGGCGGGAACAGTTTCTACTTTGGGTGCAGGATTCGCTTTCTGCCGCGGGTTGGGAGATAAAACCGCAACAGGTGGTCAGCATGGGGCACGAGATCACCAACATTGTTGCCCGGCGTGGTGAGCGCGACGAAGGGCAGCCCTGGGTTATTTTGGCCGCTCACTATGATACTCGCCTGTATGCCGATCACGATCCGGACCCGGAGAAGCGCTTGCTGCCCGTGCCAGGGGCCAATGATGGCGCTTCGGGTGTGGCAATCCTCACCGAGCTAGCTCGTGTCATCCCCCCAAATTATCCCGGTGAAGTTTGGCTGGTACTGTTTGATGCGGAAGATAATGGTCGCATTGAAGGCTGGGATTGGATTCTCGGCTCACGCGCCTTTGTGGCTGAACTTGAAGGCCAACCGGATGCGATGATCCTTGTGGATATGATTGGCGATCGTGATTTGAATATTAAAATGGAGCGCAACTCGGACCTCGGGTTGTCGCTTGCCATTTGGGAGCAAGCTGCCGCCTTGGGATATAGCGATCACTTTATTCCCATCTATGGATATAGTATGCTCGATGATCATACTCCGTTCCTGGAAGCAGGCATCCCGGCAGTTGATATCATCGATTTTGATTATCCTTACTGGCATACCACCGAAGACACGCTGGATAAAGTATCCGCAGAAAGCTTGCAGATGGTTGGCCATACGCTGCTGGCCTGGCTGCAATGGTATGCAGGTACGCCTATTGAGTGACGAGTGGAGTTTTGTCAACAGCCGTAAATTGGTGTACACTTAGCCTATGCGAGTCGTAGAATTATTCGACCAGGTACGGGAGCGTTGGGGTGAGCGGGTAGCTCATCGTCTGGCGCGTGGCGAGAGCGTGCGTGAGGGTTTTCGCGGTGAATTGAATCGCTATTTTGATTTAATGCGCCAGGCCATTATTAGCGGGGACCCGGCCTGGCTCAACGATGTGCTCGATCAGTGGACCGCAGCACGCACACAATCGGAGCGCGAGCAACGCGAAGCCAGTTTGGCGCCAATTTTGGGTCATATCTTGCTTTCCTTAAATCATGTGGCCCGCGAGATTCTGAGCGATGAGGATGCACTGGATCTGGTGAGTGTGGTGTTGCCGCTGCACACCCATGCATTGCAATATGCTTCGGTGCAAGAAGCGGATATTTATGTGCGCCATATCTCTACCGAGCTCGAGAAAGCGCGCACCACGCTGGAGCGTCTGGATAAAAGTAAATCTGATTTTATTTCGGTGGCTGCCCACGAACTGCGCACGCCGCTGACGTTGATCGAGGGCTATGCCTCGATGCTGTCAGATATGTACGTGCGTGATTCGCAGCCGTTACCCCAGGCAGAATTGATGTTCCAGGGGATTGGCAACGGCATCCATCGATTGCGCGAAATCATCGATGATATGATCGATGTTTCTCTGATCGATAATGACATGCTCAAACTGAATTTTCAACCGATGTGGTTGAATCAATTATTGAATATCGCCGAACAAGAACTTAAAAATGTGATTGCGGAACGCGGCTTGACTCTGGAAAATGAAGATTTTCCTGGCTGTAACGAGATGACGTTTGCCGATCCGGAGCGGTTGTACCAGGCGATATGGAATATTCTCACCAATGCGGTCAAGTATACGCCCGATCATGGCAAGATCACCATCAGCGGGCGAAAGCTTTCTGGTTTCATCGAAGTCACGATTGCGGATAACGGAATTGGCATCGACCCTGAAGATCAGACGCGTATTTTTGAAAAATTCAGTCGTCTCGGGAATGTTGCTTTGCATTCCAGCGGGAAGACAAAATTCAAGGGCGGCGGCCCCGGCCTGGGATTGCCGATTACCAAAGGCATTATCGAGGCACATGGTGGCGCAATTTGGGTCGAATCCGACGGATACGATGAGAACGCCTGCCGGGGTTCGATTTTTCATATTTTGTTACCGATTCGAAAAGAATCGCCCGATGGACGGTTGAACAAACTTTTTGAACCGATCAACGGTGCCGCCCTATAATGGATAAATCTCTTTTTATACTGAAAGGCTAGTACCTTCGAAAAAATATGACGGGCAAAGGGGTGTGCGTGGGGGACGACGCCCCCTGCGCTCACCCCTTTGCCCGTCATATTCCAGCTTGAATACGTGACTCTACTGCAAAAAGCCGATGACGGAGATGTCCGCCGGAATATATGGGGGT
>CALCSH010000112.1 GCA_937893815.1 uncultured Anaerolineae bacterium
CCCCCATATATTCCGGCGGACATCTCCGTCATCGGCTTTTTGCAGTAGAGTCATATTTCCAATTGGTTTAATTTCAGGAGGCTGGAACGTGGCATTACCTAATTACGCATATTTTGAAGGCAAGATTGTTCCTTACGCAGAAGCTAAAGTTGGTATTCTTACACATGCGCTGAATTACGGCACAGCCGCTTTCGGCGGCCTGCGCGGCTATTGGAATGAGAAGGAAGAACAACTATTTCTCTTCCGTCCCCTGGATCATTTCCGGCGGTTGTTGAATTCAGGTAAATTCCTGTGTGCGGAGGTAGAACATACCCCCGAATCACTGACTAAGGTCGCCAAAGAATTACTGCGTGCCGAAAATTACCGGGAAGATGTGTATCTGCGCCCGCTGCTCTACAAAGCTGATGAGATTATCGGTGTAAAATTGCACGGCCTGACCGATGAAATTAGCATGGTGTCGATCCCTTTCGGTCTGTATGTGGCCAATGATACCAGCGCACATGTGACCTTTTCAGCATGGCGGCGCGTGGATGATAACGTGATTCCCGCCCGCGGCAAAATTTCCGGAGCATACGCCAACTCAGCATTAATCAAGACCGATGCCGTACGCGCCGGATTTGATGAAGCGCTGGTATTGTCACAGGATGGGCATGTTTCGGAGGGCAGCGCCATGAATTTGTTTATGGTGCGCGATGGCGTGGTGTACACCCCGCCAGTGACCGATAACGTGCTCGAGGGGATCACCCGTCGTTCGGTGATGGAACTGGCCGAAAAAGAACTTGGCTTGAAAATCGTTGAGCGCTCGATTGACCGCACCGAAGTCTATATTAGTGATGAACTCTTCTTTACGGGTACCGCCGCCCAGGTGACGGCGATTACCAAAGTAGATCATCACCCAATTGGCTCCGGGGAGATGGGGCCGGTAGCCGCAAAATTAAGGGCTATTTTCTCCGATGTGGTGCATGGCAATTTGCCGGCCTACCACCAGTGGCTATCCCCCGTTTACGAAAAATAAGGGTTTTTTGGGAACTGCCGTGAGAAATTCCACAATTAGAGTATTGGGCGTGCAGAGCACGCCCAATACTCTAATTGTGGATAACCTACCACGGGGAATCCGTCGACACCCTTTTTTTGTCGCTGTTCAGGCCAATCCCCAGACATTTGACGCCTGCTTGGGGAACAGGGCAGGAACCAGGGCGCGCGCGGCATCGTTGCGTACGTAGCAATCGGCGAATAACTTCTCTATATCCCAAAACGAGTTATATCCAAATAACACTCGCAAGAAGGTCAAATCCGGGAAGAGCGCATCGCCATCCTCGGCATTTTCAGGTGCATACCCCTCAACGGATTTAATCTTACCCTGCGCAAAGATCAATTTCACGCCATCTTTAAAGAAATTTAATTTCAACTCACCGCTGTGATTCACTGCCACCGATTGCGCCAATCGCGCCTCGAGTACTGGGGCAACATGCTGCAAAAATTCTGGCAGATCGGGCACACGCACATAATAGGCATACGGATCGCGCACCCGCGGTAGCAAATCGCTGACCGCTTCGTACACCGGGTGCTCCACACCCATCCACATGGCAAAAGCCTGAAATTCCTGGTCATCCTTCTCGGCGGCATAGGCCTCACCAGTGATCTTCAAATAGCGCAACACGCTGGGCACAACCGTCAGCCACGATAAGCCTGAAATCAGTTCAAATTCACGCACGGTCAGCGTTGGCCCCCACAAAAAGGGCGGGTGCATCAAATACCCTACGGCCACACCAGTCGTAGTTTCGATAATGCGTGTCTCTAATCGGTTGACGTTCTTTTCGCTCTTGCCAAAAATTTCATAGTGCATTGTGTCCTCGTTGCGCTTACAATGCACGAGTTCTCGTTGCGCTCTTGCCGAATAGAGTTCAGTGATAAACGCCACATCTTGCTCCGTTGCCGGGCGCAGGCGGTATGCTTCATCTTCGTCTTCCTTCAGTTTGGGGATATGTGGCAAATAGCCCACCCGACCGCCATCCAGCGCCAAACCCATTTCATAGCCAAATTGACGGTAATAATACGGGATACCGGTGATGATCTGCAATTTGTGGGCGCGTTCGGCGCTCCATTGATGAATAACATCGAATTGCTCACGAATCAGCCCGCGGCGGCGATACTCCGAATCTGTGCCTACCAGTTCGGGACGTCCCACAGCAAATTCGATGCCGCCATAACTCCAGGTCTGGGGGATCAGGCTCATCGAAGAAACGATCTTTTTGGCCTGGGTATCTTCAACCAGTAAAAAATCGCCCGCTGATGTTGTGGGGTGCGGTTGGGTCATCAGATCGCGCACCCAGGCGCCAAGCCGTTCATCGGGTTTGTCGGGGCCATCATCACTATGGATGATGGCATTGAAATTGGCTAAATTATCGGCATCGGCAGGGGTGGCGCGGCGCAAAATTAGCCCGCCGCCCAGGTCTTTGATGATGTGTTCAGTCATAGGGTGCTCCACGCTTAAGACATCTGGGGATTTTCAGTCCCCAGATGTCTTAAAGGTTAATGTGGACCCCGCGGCGCGCCAGCGCTTCCAGGGTTTGGTGGATGGCTTTTTCGCTCTCCAGGCTGGATTGCAGCGCTCGCAGGATGGATTCGATCTCCTGGGGATACTCCACGGCCCAAGCGTGACTCAATGTGCGGGTAATCACCCAGACATTAGGCGTGGGGCTGGCACTCCAATGGGAGAACAGTTCTAAAACGGCTGGGGCCATGCCATGCTCAGCCAGGGTTTGCAACGCGTCCACCAGAGCGGCACGTACATCGCGGTCATCGTCTACGGCCAAGGGGTGAATATGCCGAATAATGGCATCGGCATGGCTCTCCGCCAAAATGGGGATGAATAGTAGCGCAGTGTGGCGCAAACGCGGCGATTTGGCCTTCAGCCAGTGATCCATAAGAGGCAATAGGCGCTCTGGGGCGGCCTCACCAACATCCCGTAACGTCACTCCGAGGGCCGCACGCACATCGCTACGCGCATCTTGCCCCGGGGTGCGGATTTCCTGCGGGGACACGTCTTTCCCCAAGAGATAACGCCGCGCCAACGCCGACGCACAAATGGCCCGCACGGCTGCCGAGGGATGCTCAAGCAGTGGACGCAGTTGAGCGGCGGGCAGACGCGCAAGGATTTCTCCAGCGGGCAGGATAAATTGCGCCAGAAAACTGGCATCGGCCAGGCCGTTGGCCGCCACCCGTGGGATTGCAAAAATACCCTCGAGGGCCATCTGAATGGCTTCGGGGTGACCCAGGCGCACAGCAGCCTTGATATCATTAAGAATTTCGCGAGTATTTATTTTTTTCATGAGTTTTATAGGTGGAGAATCGGTTTTGGGCACACAAACAAAGACAGACTACAATGCGCCTATTCACCAAATTCCCAAGTACCTGTTTCCTGACGTTGAAAAAGTTCATCAAGAGCCGCGTGGCTCAGAAAATCCCCCGCGGCGGAAATGCCACCGATTTTGTATCCAGCGAAAAGAATGGCTTTACGCAAGGCGATATAGGGGTTACCAGAGCACGAATAGCCGTGTAAAAATGCGGAGAAGAGCGCATCGCCCGCCCCA
>CALCSH010000113.1 GCA_937893815.1 uncultured Anaerolineae bacterium
GTTTACCAGTGCGATAAAGTATTACTTGAGTTTTCTTCAACGGCGGATGGAGATCAATGTTGGCGTGGCCTATGGCAGCGATCTTAATCGGGTGCGGGCTGTTGCACTGGAGGCGATTTCTACCATCGAGGGGCTACTGCTCAATCCGGCGCCGTCGGTGGTCTTTCACAATTTTGGCGACTCGTCGATTGATTTCACAGTATATTTCTGGATCGATTTGAATATCGCCAATTACCTCAACAGCCTCGACACTGGCATCGTGAAGATCAACACTGCCTTTGTCGCCAACGAGATCGACATCCCTTTCCCAGTACGCACAGTATTGCTGGCAAAATAGAATGATTTAGGGCATTTCGTCGTCGCGGATGATGCCTGCTGCCAGCGTTTGTAAGCTTTGCGAATCTTCCTCGTCGATATGATTGGCCTGCCAGTATACATCAAGTAGCTCCAGCGGCGTCAGCATGCCTATCGATTGATCCTCCAGCAAACGCACGCGCTTTTCTTGTTGCGGACGTTTGACCAAATGGAACTCAAAGGCTCCGGCAGTAGTTTCTCGCAATCCGGCATCGTCGATCATCGCTTCCCACTCGCGGGGATAGGCCATGACCAGGCGTACAATCGCGCCGTCGAGTTGTTCGACGGGGGGCAGCGCCGCTCGAAGCTGGTCACTGATATTCTCGGATGATTCCAGAATAATCGAGCGATCGACAAAGGGGCGAATTTTCTTCAACTGCCGCCATTCAACCTGTGCGGCGCTTTTCTCGATATTGGCAATGATATAAAACTTATCATCTCCGGCCTCGCCAAAATCCACCCGTTCGATCGAGCCGGGGTAAATCACCGGGGGATGCTGCCCCTCGTTGAGATTTTGCGGTTTATGAATATGCCCCAGGGCAACATAATCCAGGCGCGGATCGCGCACCAGCGAACCTGGCAGTACCAAATCGCCGCCCAGCATCACCGTGCGCTCACCGCCATATTTGGCTCCCTGCACCGAGGCATGCGCCGTCAGGATCGTGGGCAATTCGGGATCGGCCATTTCATCGAGCCAATAGGCCACCTGTTCACTGAGTCGCAGTTCGAGCGCCTCATAGATTTCTGCCGGGCTCTGGCCGCGCATATCCAGATGAGCCATCATCCCCGAACGCGAGATCCAGGGTAGTGCCAGAACCTGCACTGGCAAACCTTCTAAATCGTCGGGGGTCAGAAACCTGGGGCGGTCGAGCACATGCACATGCGGCACTTGCAGTGTGGAAAATTCGCTCAGGGCGTGCGCCCGGCCCAGTGCAGGGGAAAGGTCATGATTCCCCACCAGTAGCAAGGTAGGAATTTTTGCCTGCGAAAGGCGCACAATGCGTTTGCCCCACTCGCGCTGATAAGTGGGTGCCGGAGAACGGTCTTTGTAGGCATCCCCGGCAAAAATCACCATATCAACATTTTCGTTGATGGCAGCGTCGATAATTTCATCCAGCGAGCGCAGAAAATCCATCACCCGCAGCGGCAACCCACTTTCAGGGTCGCGGCGGCCATAGGTGGCAATATCAATATGAGCATCGGCAAAGTGTAGGATCTTGAGCGTCATCGTAATCAGGGAACCACGATCCGGGCAGCTAAATCTGGGTAAATGCGGTGGAAATCTTTGGCGTTGAGGGTGCTGATTTGGTCAGCATTGGCTTTGATAGCGGCGTGCCCGATCAGCGCGTCGTAAATGATGCCGCCGGAGAGCGCCATGCGGCTGAGATGCGTGATGACGGCCTGATAATCATCTGCCATAAGCGGGATGACCTGGAAAGTGGATAAAATATTATGCGCAATCATCCGTTGCGCAATTTCGGGCGAAACCGGGAAACGAAGCGGTAACGTGGTTAACACCGAATATAGCTCGGCCAGGGAATGAGCGGCAATCAGGCCATCATTTTCTTTGGCGTGTACGCGTTGCAGCCACGGAAAGGCGCGTTCATACGCTGGATGTGCGTCCACCATTGCGGCTACGAGTACAGATGTATCAAAGAGAATTCTCATGCCCCCGCCTGTTCCTGGAGTTGAGCATCGCGGCGGTGGCGGTCACGAATGACAATATCTTCAAGCGAATCTTGCGCATCGGCGTGCAATACCAAAATACCATCTTTCTCTACTAGAGTAATTTCTGCCCCCGGCTCTTCCGAATACCCGATGCGGCGCAGATCATCTATGCTGACCAGCGCCGCTACGGGCTTGCCGCGCCGGGTGATGATGACACGCTCGCGTCCATGCCGCACGCGCCCTAAAAGTTCAGACAGGCGGGCTTTGACTTCTGCCGTTCCCGTAATGATCGTCATGGCGCACACTCCTCAGACCGAATTGGTCATTATGACTATTTCAGTATATCATTTGCAGCAGTTATCGTCAATTATCGCTTTAGAATCGGCCTGTTCAGGTCTATCCCCCGCCCTGAATGCGTTCCAATTGGTACCTGCCAATATCGAAATTCTCATTCAGCTTGACCGCTTCTTGCAGGTCAGCCATCGCCCCATCGACATCGCCAAGGGCTTCCTTTGCCAGAGCACGCCAATACCAGCTTTCTTCAATGGCCGGTTCGCTGGCCGCTTCGATTGTCGTGGAGGCCAGGGTGAGCACATCGTAATAGCGCGCCGTGTAAAAATAAGCCCAGTATGGACCGGTCTGATACCATAGGTTGCGCCAGGGCAAGTTGACTTCTTCGGCATTCAGAGCGGCATAGGCGGCAAAATATTCATCGTAAGCGGTAGCTGCCCCGGCATAATCATCCAGATAGACCAGATTGGTGCCGCGGTTATACCAGGCAAAGGCTTTCGCGCGCCCTTCAAAGGCAAAGATTTCTTGTGAAGCTTTTTCGGCCGCATACTGGTAATTATAGGTCTCATCCGCCTGTGGGCCGAGAATTTCCATCACT
>CALCSH010000114.1 GCA_937893815.1 uncultured Anaerolineae bacterium
ACCCCCATATATTCCGGCGGGAACACCTGCACGGTAGTTTTTTCAGTGGAGTCTACATTCCAATCCCAAAACCCTATATGAGCCAGTTTCGACGCCCAGTGTAATCGGTGTTCAGCGTTTTCGAATTCCACATTCACGGTTTGATGTTGATCTTGTTGATGGGTCATCAGAAATCTCTCTGGATGGCAGGTGATTTTCTGGCGGGAGATACGATAAAAAAAGTCAATAGTAAAAAATTTCTACCAAATGCGATTATGAAGGGATCACAAAAAGGTATAGATCTCTTGGAATCCCCGTGGTAGTTCCTAGAGACCCAAAGGTATTTTAACCTAATCAGGCACTATCATAGCATAGAAAATGTTGCAATCATAAGACACAGAACTGCTCAGACTCTTTTAGTTTGAGGCTGAACAGTTTTAAAAAAACAAAGACAAGCCATAGAATATGCTATGTACAACTTGTCTTTGTTTTGTCGAAAACAGTTATCTATTCAGCATGGATTGACGCATATTTACCCGCAGCCACCGCTGGAGGGAGCACGCTTCAATTCAAGTTCGATCTTGGGGATGTACTCCAATTCATATTCTTCTGGATCCGGATAGGCGGCCGGACAGCCAGAGCCGAGGGCGGCAGTGAATTCAAAGCGTAGTTCATCATCTGCGCCTTCTTTGATTCCAGCACAAAAATCTTCTTCAAATGCTGTACCAAAGGTTGTTAACCAGTTGTTGATACCACCTTCGAGTATATACATATTGTGAACAGATTCAGCCACCATCACTTTCCAGACTTCTGTGGCCGCCGTCTCATCATTGCTCATGACAATAAAGATTGTGTTGGCTGGCTTGGCGATGAATTCGCTGATGTGGGCAGGAATTTCCTCCGGCAGGATATTGATAGCATCCTTCAGGTGGAAGAGATTATAGTCGGCTTCGCTGCGCACATCGATCAGTACCATCTCAACTTTATGGTCATGGAAGGTCTTCAACACTTCGCCCGGGTGAACGTAATACTTGCGTTCGGTTAGTTCAGCGCCTTTGACAGGCATTAGACGCTCCCAGCGGTCGGATGTCGTCGGCTGGCCGATTAGCATCACAGCAATCGCGGCCAGCAAGATCGCGCCAGCACCGACATAGCGCAGACGAGGTTCTTTGCTCAGATCTTTCTTGCCAATGATGCGCTCCAGTTGCTCCCCACCCCAGAACATGAATAGTGCCATCAGCACCACCAGCACAACTACCACACCGGCTGGCAGGTTGAACGTATCCATTAGCGTGACGCGGCCGAAGTAGCTACCATTATAGAAAATCTCGAAGAATTTTTCGGTCTCGCCAAAAATAGTCACACCGACCAATCCGCCGAGCACGAAGAGAATCCCGTCGATTTTAAACGTGGCGGCTGCCACCAGCGATGTGCCCGGGCAGAAACCGCCGATAATGAAGCCAAAGCCCATAATCACTCCGCCGATAATGCCGGACCAAAGATACGTGGGGTTGACCCAGATCAGGTTGTAATCCAGCAATCCAAGAGCGGATGATGCAAAAATTAATACCATGGCGACAATAATCGCTGTGAACATCACCTTGAGCACGCGCAAATCTTTGAAATAGAATTGTGCTGCGAGCCGGGGCGAATCATTAAAGCCGGAGACCTCCAGCGCATAGCCGAAACCAAAGCCAATTGCCAGGAAAATCGCATATACACCAGCTTTTATAAACAAAGCATTTAGAGGAAGAGGAAAAGGTGCCATTGAGTGTCTCCTTTAGTTCCAAAGCTTACGCATAAAGTAAGCCAAACCATACGCGCCGCCGAAGATTGCAAACATCACTACCCAACTACCCGAGGATAGAGATGCGCCACCCGAAAGCGCCTGTCCCGATGTGCAGCCACGCGCCATACGCGCCCCAAAAGCAAATAGAATACCGGCAGAGAAAGCCAACACCCAGCGTTTTTGGTTCGAAATATTCGGGCCTTTCGTAGTTTCGAGTTTGGCGCGCCCGTGAATTACACCTGAAACGAATCCGCCGATCAAAGTGCCAAGCGTGATAAAAACAATCCAGTCATCGAGGGGGTTTTTATCACCACCAGCCATTTTGAGCAGGTAAGGTACGCGATTGACATGGCTAGACGCCACCAAATCCTCGATGAACACCGCGAAGCGGCTGATCGTCCCCGAAGCACCCAGGCCATTCCCGGTGATGAAGAATGCCAGGAAAAGCACCACGCCGAGCAAGATGCCGCCTAAATACGGATCTGCATACGGTTGAGCGGGTTTACTAAACAACGCTTTGAGCGAAAACCGTGATTTTTTAGTAATTTCCGAAGTCGTCATATTAGGATTCCTCCTCGGACGGGGTGTGGACTTCAACATCATCCCAGCCCATAATCATGGCTTTGATTCCGGCCATGGGGGTGTGGCCGGTTGTGGTGAGATACACATGCATCACAATGAATGCAGCAAATAACCAGGCAATCAGACTGTGGAATGGCCCCAGGAAAAGAAGCCCACCCAGACGTTCGGCCAGATTTGGCCAGCGCTGAGCGCCCCACATCAATGCACCGGTGATAATTTGCAGCGGTAGTAATACGTTCAGGATACCGAAATAGGTTACCTGTTGCAGCGGATTGAGCTTTTTTCGCGTGGTCTTTTCAAAGGGGTGTTCTGCGCCCTGGAAAATACCTTGCATATAAAACTTGGTTTGCGTAATGGCCTGATCGAAGAAACCGCTGGGCCGAGGCAAGTATTGCCGAATCTCGCCGCTGGCCAGGTGGTAGAACAGGGACAGCGCCGCGTTGGTGACCAGAATGGCGGCCAACACGTTGTGTACCAACACGACACCGCGGAAAGCGAAGATGCCAAAGGTATCCGGTTTATGGATAACAAGCCCGGTGAAGAGCAGTAGCACAATTGTGAAAGTTTGTAGCCAGTGCCATAGCCGTTCGTAAACTCCGTACATGTAGATCTTCTCAGTCTTTGCCATGTGTGGGTGGCGTAGCGATGCGTAGAAACGCAGCCCGCCATGGGCAACGATGCCCAAGAGCACGCCGATGAAGATTAGCGAACCGGCCAGGTCGACCCAACCAACGCTGTTGTGCCCCAGAACATACAAGTTGCTTTCGGATGTTTGTGGCTGATAGTAGAGGGAACCATCTTCGTGAGTGGTGATCTCGCCGCTCAGCATAGTGTTGGTGTCGATTACGAACTCGGGCAACACCCCGCCGGGCAGATAGGCCGCCAATTGGATGGGCTGCGTGATGCGTGATTCTGCACCGTGGCAGGCGGAACAATCGCTCAAGGCCCAGTCGCCCGCGGCGACATCATGGCTGATGCTGTAGGGTTGGATTTCGGCAACGATGCGCGGATTTCCCAGTCCCAGGCCGGTCAAGCGATCCCGGATGAACTGTTCTTTTTCGGGTGTGTCAATCACTAATTCGGCGCTGTCGATTTGTCCATCGTTGTTGCTGTCAAAGCGCAGCATCACGCCTGGGTGATATTCGCCATCTTCAAGGTAGGCGGCTTCAAGATCAGACTGGATCACCGGCCGTGGCGGGTCGCCATATACCCAGAACCAGGTGGAAATCATATTATAAGGAGCCAGGCTGATATGGCCGTCGACATCAGTGCGGGGGAGTAGTACTGGTTCGTAGCCGACGATCAAAGAACGCATCGTATCGCTATCGCCTTCCACGCCGCGGCAAACTTTAACCGGGTTGCCATCAACCTGAACGACTGTCCAATCGTGCTGCATATTCGAAGATGAATACAATTCGGGAATATGGCAGCTTTCGCAACTGATGGCACTCATATGTCGATCTTTGTAGGGCAGCCAGTCGTGGGTGTTCTCTACGCTATGGCAGGAGTCGCAACTGCGCATTGTGTCTTTGAGTTGCGGATCAATGGTGCCCTGGGCGCTATCGCCGCGGGCGAACTGGTGCAGTGGTTTCTCCAGGTAAGCGCCAATTTCCAGACGCCGCGGGTCAAAGAGCAGATGCTCGGGCTGAGTACTGGCCGATTCTTGGAAGTAGAGCGGGTTATTGAGCGAATAGTGGCAGTCGGTACAATTCAATAAACGCTCGGCGTGAATATCCCAGGGACGATTAAGTGATTCTTTATTGGCCAGGTTCAAACCTGAATCAGCCAACTTCTGGGGGGAGATAATCTGCCCGGTAGTGATGGTGCTCCAGCGGTCAGGCGTGCAGCCGATCAGGGTCAGCGGATCTTCGACATTATCGTGAACCAACCCGTGGCACAGGCCGCAGTTTTCGTTGGTGGGATCCTGGATGATGGCGAAATCAGCCGATAACTCCCCTTCGGCATTGAAAGCTTCCGCGTTCCAAACGAAATCTTCGCCACTCTGCTCGACGATACCACTGCCAACCAGGGTAGCGGTATTTGCCCAGCGGAAGTTGCCCTCATGGATGGCAGTGGCGCGGGTATCGGCATTGGGGTTAGCGGTGTGACACAGGAAGCAGTTCATTTCGACGACGCCGGATTCATTCCAATCCCAGGCAATCAATTCGCCCGTTTGCGGATCGATAGCCGCTGTCTCTGGATTGTTTGCATCTACCTTGAGGCTGGTGAGAAGTTCACCATTTCGGGCATAAACAGCAGGCCCGCCGCCAACATGGCGTGCGCCGAAGGTTTCGAGCCACATCGGGGTGGTTAAGTCGATGCGCTCATCGCCCACAGGTGAGAGATAACGGTAGGCAATTGGATTCCATTTGCCGAAGAGACCAGGGCTGGTATCCCAGGCGCGCCCGCTGCTGGTCTGACCGGCGGCGGTGAAGTCGTTGAGGCCAACGCTGGCATGGAAGCTGTGCTCAGTGATGAATTCCGCATCGTGGCAGGCTCCACAGGTTTGGATGGTGGATACAGCGCCGCCCGATTCGAGTACGTTTACGCCGTTCTCATCGAGCATGGGAAAGTTGGGGTGAATAGGCGAAAGCTCCGGGTTGGCGCTAACTGACCGCTTGGCTTGAGCAATCTGTTGGGTTGCCGTAAAAGCCGTAAACAGCAGTATGAGCGCCAGGGCTATGAAGATGATTCGCCGTGATACAAGGGGACGAATATTGAGTTTTGCTGGCATTTTGCGAAATATCCTTATCTAATGTTCATCGCTTTGGACAAAACCTGACAGTTTTTGATGATATTGGAAGCCCGTCAGGGAATTATTGACGACCTGACTCAGGGCTGATAGCTGTTCGAACGGAAGCGGCCACCCCAGTCGATGGGGTCTCCGTAGTAGCCCAAGGCTTGCCAATCCATGCGGCCATCTGGGCCGTGGCAATTGTCGCAGGTGAGTGCATCTGCTGCGGGGCGCACGGTGTGCGTGACGGGCCAATACATCCAGGTTTCAGCAAAACCATATTCACCACTGTAGTTCAACCCGCTAATATCGGCACCAAGTTGCAACGCAGAGGCCCAGTCGAAGGTTGTCCAGAAGCCATCTTCGCGGGCGGTGAGAGGCTGCAAGAGCAAATTATTGACAGTGTCATAGGGCTGCTTGGCGATGTGAATTTTGAAAGGAAAAATCAAGGCATTGGAGTCTTGAATATCACCAGCGGGCTGGTCTAGCACGGTGGGCTGTGAAGGGTCGATCGTGTCGCCCAAAATATAACGATACGATAGATCGCCATTGAACCACGTGTAGGCTGGTGTGAAATTCTGTTCGTAGACAAACGACCCCTTAATTTTCAAGTAGGTGAGGTGGTCATCTGGTTGATCGCCCAGCCCGGCCGTAGACCAATCCCAATATACTTTGGTGGGATCCATTACGCCGATGGTAGGAATATGGCACGTCTGGCAGGCAACTGTCTGAATGTGAGCGTTAATGCGCTCGTCTGCATGGAGTTGCGAGTCGTGGCAGTTTGTGCATTGCACCTGATCGTCGGCAGGAATCTGGTAATTGTCGGCAACGAGCTTGCCCAGAATATCGTGTTCCTGGGTTTGGTGGCAGTCAGTGCAAAGGAAATCCAACGCGCCCATGTGAACATCCAGATTGCCGTCGGGGTAGTAGAGATGCTCATCCAGTTCGCCATGTTTGACACCATTGCCGCCGCCGCCATCGAAGTGGCAGGCTCCGCAGTTGTCGCGGCCGGGGTTGCGCACACTTTGCGCGGCTGCCAGCAAATCTACACCCAAAGCGGGATAACCGTAGTCAGCTTTGGCGTAGAGGTTCATATCGGCATGGCAGGCCAGGCAATCGACATTGGATGGATCGGCGAAATCGTAATTTTCGTCTTCCCAGCCATAACCGATATGGCAGGTCATGCATTTTTGCTGATTGCCTTGTGTGCCGATACAGAAGTTGTTGATCTGATTTTTCTTGCCGATGGTTACAGGGCCATCTCGCCAAGGCACGTCAACAGGTTGGCTTTCCCAGGTCCAGTGACTGGTTTGCATCACCTGAAAAGCCGCGTCTTCGTGGCATTCCAGGCAAGCCTTGGTCACATCTGCACCGGTCTCAAAAGGGCCTTCGATAATATCGGTGTGATCAGTATGTGGCACATGCACAGGGACATTGTCCCAGGGATTATTGCTGGTTTGTTTTTCGCCGTTTGAAGTGAAGATCACAATTGGCACAATAATAAGTGCCAATGTAATCGCCAAACCTAGCAGCCAGATAAGTTTGAAGTTTTTCATAGATGATGCGTCCTGTTTGTGGGTTGGATAGATGTGAACTACCTGAATACTTATTTAGAATTATTAACTTCTTCAATAAGGTTGGCTCGATGGGTCAACCGATCATATAAGACCGCGCGCAGCAAATCCAGAGCCTGGATAAGCCTTTGGTCAATGAGTTGATATTCAACACTGGCACCTTTGCGAGTGGCACTGACAAGGTTGCGCTGGCGTAAAATTTTAAGATGTCGTGAGGTCGCTGGCTGGCTTGTACCAACAACTTCGGCAAGATCGCCCACGTTCCACGGGTGTTCTGAAAGTTTGTACAACATCAAAATCCGCCTGGGGTCTGCCAGAGCGGAACAAATTTCTGCATGAAGTTGGTTGATTTCTTGAGCGAAATCCGAAGAAGAATTCATATCACCTTATTCGCATATCTACATACTCTTGATTGTGAAGATAATAACAGGTAGTTAAGAGCTGGATTAGTGAAACTTGTCATCTCCAATGGTGTGATTTGTCACAATCAGGAGTAGGTTTGTCTTGTTAGTTGCGCGAGTGTAAATAAAAAGTGACTGACATTTGGATGTCAGCCACTTTTGCCTTTCTCTGATCCGCGAGGGTTATGAACCACGCTTCCCTCAATGGATTTTTCCCCTTGGGTGAGGGTAAATCTGCACTTTTAGTGATGCGCTTCTTTGGAGCGGAAGGGGAGATACCGCGCCGCCAAAC
Source organism: uncultured Anaerolineae bacterium (assembly GCA_937893815.1). Classification (GTDB taxonomy): domain Bacteria; phylum Chloroflexota; class Anaerolineae; order Anaerolineales; family UBA11858; genus NIOZ-UU35. Next base: position 7,352 of record CALCSH010000114.1, read on the forward strand.
TAAACCCCAACAACCAATATGAGATCACCCCTGTTCCCACGGCCCATTCCTGCCAGGTTGGCACATACGAGTTGAGTTGCACCGAGGGTGTGAAGGGATCATACGTGATGGAAGCAATCAGCCCGGCGAAGTTGTAGTTCCAGCGCAGTAAGATCAGACAAATCACGGGGAGCACCGAAGCTGCCATGAGTACGCGGAAGTTTTTAATCCGTTTGGCCGCCAGCAAGATCGCCCCCGGAATCAGGGCAAAGAAAAATTGCCCGACCCAGAAGGTGATATCGTAAGGTGCAATTGTGTTCAGGAGTTCTTTTTGTGTGGCAATTTCGTGGTCGAAGCTGTAATAGTTGGTTACAGCCCAATCCCACATACGGATATAGATGCACAGCAGTACTACCGCCCCGGCGATGCGGGCGATTTCGTAGAGCACTTTATCGCTGACCAGCCCCGGGCGCATCACGCGGAAAACGATCACGCTGAGCAGAAACAGCAGCGAAGTGCCGCCGCCCATTGCGGAGAGCACGAAGAGCACAGGCGCGGTGGGGCTGAACCACAGGCCGCGCCCGGAGAGCACACCGTAGGTTGCTCCCAGTGAAGCCTGATGCAACAGCGAAAGTGTAAGTCCCAGGATGGCTAATGCAGGCCCGGCCTTATGCAAAATATGGGTTACTTTTTCAAGAAGTGCGGCAACGGTTTTGAAAAAAGCGTAGCGCTGGATCAGAGGATGATCACGGAAGGCAGGATGCTCTAAAATCACCGGAATCAACTCAGCCACCAGCACGCTCAAGTACAGCACCACACACATCGTAATCTCCCACAGGAGCGAGTGCGGCTGCCAGAAAACCACCGGATGCCAGAAACGCAGTGGCTGTCCCAGGTCAAAGAACAATACCAATCCGGCTGCCGAATATCCCAGAAAGCCGAGCAATACGGCCAGCCTCCCGATAACCTCAAAGCGCTTGAAACGCAGCAAGTAAACAATCACGCCGAAGACAAAGGCGCTGCCGCCCAGGGCAATGCTGGAGAGATCAATTGTGATCCACAACCCCCAGGGGACTTGGTCAGTCAGGCCAGTGACTTGCAAGCCGTGGGTGAGTACCTGATAGGCCCCGACGCCGCCAAAAGCAAAGCCCAGCAGCAGCAGGCCAATCCAGATTGGGAAGACATCGATATGGCGTGAGCCAAATCGTAGTTTGGGTACATGGATGGTATTTTCCATCGCTAGGCCTCCTCCGCCATCGGTTGCGGCCTGGGTGGCAGGTAGTAAACTTTGGGCGAGGTGCTTAAATCTTCACGCAGCCGGATGGGGGTTTTGCAGGTACTCAGCGATTGCGAAGCCGGGCTTTCAGGATCATTGAGATCGCCGAATACACGCGCCCCGGTCGGGCAAACTACCACACAGGCAGGAGTCGCCATTTCGTCAACCCCTGGCACCAGACCGCGTTCCAGCCCGGAATCAATGCGATGTTCGCAGAAAGTGCATTTTTCCATCACACCGCGCGGACGGCGATCGACTTCAGGGAAACCGAATTCGGGCACGCGCGAGTTTTCGCCATTAGGATCGCGCCAGTTAAAGACGCGGGCATCATAAGGGCAGGCCACTTCACAGTATCGGCAGCCAATGCACAGGTCGTAATCCATCGTCACGATACCGTCGTCGCGCACATAAGTGGCGCCTACGGGGCAAACATGCACACAGGGCGGATTTTCACAGTGCATACAAGGCCGTGAAAGGAAAAACGCTTCTCCATTTTCAGTTTTTTCACTAGTGACCTTGTTGTACTGCATGTCTTCGGAAAGGTCGTTGACGGCCTGACAGGCATAAGTGCAATAGTTGCAGCCAATGCACTTGTTGATATCGACCACCATACCCCACTTGTGATGTCCCTCGCCATGCTCGTTTGAATCGTGACTTTTGGCCTTGGCAGGCAGCATGAATTGCGTCAGCGTTAAGGCGCCAACGGTAGAGCCAGCCACCGCCAGGAAACCGCGCCGCGAGAACGATTTCTCTTCGGCTGGTTTGTGTGCGAACTGATTTTCGGTCAGGGGTGTTTTCTCCATGACTATTCTTTTTCTTCCAATTCTTCGGCACCGATTCCGGGTTCTTTGCCAGCGATGATCCAGAAACCGGCCGCACCGATGATGAGACCCAGCAGGATATACCCCCAAATGGGGATAAGGATATTGGCGCCTTCTACCGGAGCGGGAGTTCCCGTGGTGGATTCGGCTTCGGACGTGGGGAGGGCGGATCCAGGTTCTCCGGCGGAATCCTGTTCCCCGAGGTTCGCCGCCAATAATGCATTCGCAGTATGAATCTCTTCGGCATGACACTGTGTACAGGAATCGGCTTGCATGGTGAAGGTATGCCCGGTGTTGATTTCAGTCTCTTTGTGGCAATCCAGGCAGGTGATCCCTTCAGCCGCATGAGTAGATGCGTGGGTTTGTGCGGCCTGGTCGTGGTGGCAGCTTTCGCAGGAGGTCATGCCTTCGGTGATGCGCTGGCTCTGATCGTGGGGCTGGTGGCAGGCCACACAGTTCAGCTCTGCCGCGGCATGGCCGCTTTTCTCCCAATCGTGGTACTCATCCAGATGGCAAGCGCCACACAGATTAGATTCCTGCGAGATGGAATAGGCTACATCCGGGTGCCCACCTTCGCCTTCGAGTGCGTGGCAGGCAATACAGCCAACGCCTTTTGCTCCGTGAGTGCTGTTAGCCCAAACGGTGTGCTCATTTTCATGGCACTCAGCGCAATCTTCGGGGGCGGTAGATGTCAGGGCAACGGTGCCCAGCCCAGCAGTCGGTGGGAAGTTGGTCAATGCGAGGGCTTCATCCGGGCTGTATCCCAACGCTACAAAATCCAGACGGCTGCTTTCATCCGTATGACAATCGCGGCAGACCAGAGCCTCGCTGGCCGGGGCGACCATATGGGTGATTGGCCAGTACATGCGGGTTTCGATGAAACTATATTCGCCGCTGAACTCGGCTCCCGCGTATTCCATACCAAATTCAATGGCTTTCTGCCAGTCGTAATTTCCCCAGTAAGCGTTGTCATCTTTGCCGTACAGGTGCGGAATGACCAGGGTATTGTTCTGCGAGTCATAGGGTTGAATGGCGTTGAAGCCCTTCATCGGCCAGATGCGGGCGGTTTCATCCTTGCGCTGACCCTGTGGGGCATTGATAACGAGCAGTTGATCGGCGTCAAAGGTGTCGCTGAGCAGGGTGTAGTCTAACTCGCCATTGAACCAGATATATTCCGGCTGCACGTTTTCGCCGTATACAAACGAACCTTTGCGCGAGTCGTAAATCAGGTGCCCGCTTTCATCTTTAACCAGTTTGAGGCTGCCATCATCGTTGAGTTCACCGGCTTGTGACCAGTCCCAAAACATTTTGGTGGCAACACCGCCGCGGGCATATTCGGGAACATGGCAGGTTTGGCAGGCAATTCGCTCGATATGCTGGTTGAGGGCTTCATATTGATGGGGTTCAGCTGTGTGGCAGCTTTCGCAGGTTTGCTCATCGGTAGAATTCATGGCATAGCGGCTGCCCTGGACCTCGTGCCCATCGCTGGTGTGACAGGCGGTGCAGGAAAAATCAAGCCCCGCAGCGTCCATATGAACATCAAGATCAGTATTCGGGTACGCCAGCGAAGAATCCATATCGCCGTGTTTCACGCCATCTGCGCCGCCGCCATAGAAGTGGCAGGCTCCGCAGGTCGAGCGGCTGGTCGGCCCAACATTTTGCGCGACCAGGCTGAGATCGGGTGGTTCCCAAATGATGCCGCTCCCAGCGGGGAATTCTTTTGGCTCGTAAGTGGGATGTCCTGCAGCGGTAGGGAATTTCTTATAAGTTGCCGTTGTATCATGGCACACCAGGCAGTCAACACTTTCTTCATTGGTGAAGTCGAAGGTGTTGTCTTCCCATCCGTAGCCGGTATGGCAACTTGTACAGCGCGGTTCATTGGATGTCGTGGCCACACAAAAATTATTGATCACATTCTGTTTGCCGAGCAATTGTCCGCTATCCGGATTTTTAAATTCCCAGGTCCAGTGGGAAGTTTGTTGAATTTCAGTCGCGGCCTCGGTGTGGCATGAGAGGCAGACGGCGGTAACTTCTGGCCCTGAGGTGAATTCTTGCTGCAAAATATCGAACTGCGCGTGATCCATCCATTCAACGCTATCTGTATTGTTGGGATCGGGGTCGCTTTCTTGTGACGGTGCGGCATGGTCACCCAAAGCGGGTGGGGGAGCGGCTGCCTGCGCCGGATACACAGATAGGCCAACACCTACCGCAGCGCAGAGGGCTGCGGCTCCCCAAGCCAGTGCAGACCATTTGGGATTGATTGTCATCTACATTCTCCGTTTGTGTTATATGCGAATATACGCATGTTGAAATTTCGTGAAGCATAACACTCCGAAATGATCGAAATAAGTGACGCATGTCATTTATGTGTCAGTGTGTCGTCATAAATATTATATTAATGATCAAAAAAATTACATCTCCCGGTTGTTCATTATTTGGGGACGAGTAAAAAAGACCATTACCCTATTCCGGGATCATTCCTGCGGAGGCTTTGGCCTGAGTAGTTTAACAATGTCAAGCTGGTAGAAAGTTTCCGAAAATTGGGGGTACGGGCGGGGTTCCACCCCGCCCGTACCCCCAATTTTCGACCACCTTTTGTGTAAGTTGACATTGTCAAGGTAGTTTCAAGAATCTTCGTATGTGTCATTGAATCAAAAAAGCGCCCTGGAAAACTCCAGGGCGCTTTTTGACGAAATCGAGTTGGTCGGTCTAGTATTCTTCGTGTAGATCTTTTTCGGGGTAGATCGGTAAGTAACGCACGCCCAGACTGAAACCCAGCAACGCGTAGCCGATAATGCCAACGGCAACAGCTATTTCTGTCCAGGAAGGGATATAACTGACGACGATTAAATTCCTGAGAACGCCAGGCGACCATTGGGGTGGTGCAACCAGCCCAGAGAGAGTCACGTTCCACCGATTGACAGTGACACCCATCACAACCGAAGCCAGCGCAATCATCACATAGCGGTCATTTCGACGCAGGGGTCGGTAAAGCAGGATTGCAGCGGGGATCAGTCCGCCGAGGATGATTTCCAGCCACCAGAAGGTTTGCGTGTAGGGTGTAGTGGCCTGAAGCCTGGTGAGTGCCTCCGTGGTTCCTGGGGCGTGACTGTAGTACGAAGTGGCTGCCCAGTCCCAGATTTTAAGGTAGAGATATGCCAGCAACACGTACCCGGCCAACCGCGAAACTTCGAATTGTAACTC